>DATBFI010000191.1:0-7198 GCA_036558585.1 Chitinophagaceae bacterium | reverse complement strand
ATCGGCAGAAGCAGTTGGGACGTAGCAGATTTTCGGATTGGGCTTCCTGGTGAGCGCGGCAATATATTTAATAAAGACCTTGTTATCATTGGACATGCTGCCGGAAACACAAATTATCCTGTCCACTGAATTCGTTTCGGTAGTGGCGGTCTTTGCAGTTTGACTTGTTGCATTCATACAAATGGTAAGTGCTGTGAAAACAAGGTAGATATTTCTCATATAATGGCGTTAATTATTACCCATTGATTTCATGATCCCATTCCGCTAAGCTTTGCTCGCTCTTTCCATTCATCTGCATAACACCCTGCATAATTAAAATGCACAAGAATGTTCAAATAAATTTCTCGCTACGTCTATCAAGTTTGATCTGATTTTTTTATTGTACATGGATTTTAAATCCCAATTTATTGTAACCGGTTTTTTCTTCCCACATGTTCTCATTGGCAAAGCGTATAGCATATTCAGGACGTGCTGCAATAGAAGGAAATCCATCAGGCAAAAACATCAGGATCTCATAATCCGCTTCATGCATATTTGCCGGCAAAACAATTTTTATATTGAGTGATACTTTGCCACTAAACCATTTACGCACATCAGTATTTATATCGAAAGAAAATATTTCATTGCTTTGAGTATTGCGCATAATGATCCTGGCCGGTCTTGCATTATATGGAGATGCATAACCCACATTTTCAAGGTTGACCGTAAATGTCAGTTGTTTACCTGCTTTGGCATTTGCCACAGGATAAATTGTATTGCGCAAAACAAAACGATAACCGAGATCTTTTTTTATTTCGTTCATACATCTGCCACTTTCCCAATCATTGTTTACATCATTGTTATACGCACAATTTAAAAAGCTGTAATGCATACTGCGCATTTCTGTTTGGGCGTGGCCTTCCGGTTCACAATTATTTTCCGGGCTGTAAGCATCATCGCATGTTTCTCCGCCAACCGGTACATACCTGCTGTCATCCATCATGTATGTCCTTAACGGGGTTAATGCAGATTGACCTGGTGATGATGAATTGCCATAATCATAGTAGGTACCATAATCATCGGGTGATGATAAAAAGCAATCATTATGAAAACCGATTCTTGCCTTATCTGTTCCTGTAAAAGCTTCGGCATCTGTAAGTGCAGAAGCGTTTGTGCCTGCGTGTACTCCATACACATATCGTTGCTTCGTCTGAGGAATGCGCACCTGTATCATCCGGTTCTGTGGAAGAGCACCCAGCAATGCTTTGAGCACATCGAACCTGTCTTGCCAGTTTTTATCAATAAGTTTTCCCTTTCCGTTTTTAGAAGCATCGCCAAAAAAATCTGTATAATAATTCTCGCCCCAAATTCCTATAAAACCAAGTTGCATACAAGCAATTACATCAGCATTTTGCTCAAGCAAAGGTTTTAATTGCATAATATGAGTTAATACAATTTCTTTGGGCGCATCGCCATAAGGCGGACAAATAGAATGTTCCGCGCATGAGCCCGAATGTGTTTTTATTGTATAAGCAAAACGGCCAATAAGTTTTACCCCGGCAGCTCTTGCATTGTCAAAATCTTTTTGCACATTATGCAAAAAAGCCTGTGTGAGCGGCTTACCAGTGAATCCTTCTAAAATATAGCCCCGGTACACCAATGTACTGTACACTTTGTATTGGCTATTACCAACCTGTTGCAGGGTACGCCAGGTTTTCATTTGATTTACATCAAGCGG
This sequence comes from Chitinophagaceae bacterium, assembly GCA_036558585.1. GTDB lineage: Bacteria > Bacteroidota > Bacteroidia > Chitinophagales > Chitinophagaceae > DATBFI01. The sequence continues at coordinate 5,481 of DATBFI010000191.1, read as the reverse complement.
CACAAAGTTGTTTGCATTTGTTTCTAAAGGCCGGTAAAAACCTCTTTCAGGATTTGCAAAATCTTCATTGCTTTCAGTATAAACGAGAGTATCCGTAAGCGGCGGATAGTATAATGAAGGCTTTTCAACTTCGCTGCAATTGGTTGCATAAGTGAATAGCAGCATGCAGAAAAATAAAATGACGAAAGAGGAAAAGTAAAATTTCATACGGATGATCAGAAGCAAAAATTTTTAATCAGATTTTTTTTGTCACAAACGGGAGCACAAGTTTATACCCTGGTCAAATCAGCGGGGCATGTCTAAAGATTACTATAAAAAGAGTAACCGGCTAATGTTCCCTCATCACAACTTAGCATCTCACCAGGATCAGTGCGCCTCATTAAGTGACGCAAATGTAGAGCAGAGGATGCAAAGAAAAGAAGTGCAACAGACGCTTAAGCATATTAAGGCCGGTCAATAAAAATTATTCACTGGCTCATATCAAGAAAAAATGCGTCGCTTTCAATGTCAGGTGAGTATCCGATGATTGCACTCCAGTCATATGAGGCCACCTGCACGCCTATTTTCAAACCTTGTCCTGTTAAGCCTTTCAGCTTGCTGCGTTTTAAAGCTCCTTCAAATTTTAATATGCCGTCTTTTTCCTGCCATGTACCTACTGTGTAAAATTCGTTGATGCTTTGGGGTTGGTACCCGTCAAAGCTGCTTTGATCTCCGCTGTGATAGTATACGTCGAGCCAGCCGTCAAAGATGGTTCCTTCGAGCAGTATTTCATAAGCACCACCCGGAATTTCGTTTGTTAAATACCCGGTTGAAATGTCGTTATCTGCATCAATATAAAGATCATAAATGTTACCATTGCTTTTTGACGTTTTCTGCTCAAAATAGAAATAAACATTGTCCCCGTCATAGTCATATTTGGCAGTAATAAAATTACCTGCGCCCGCACCACCCACTACTTTATTATAGGTAATAGTGTCCCAATCTGCCAGTGAATGATCGTCTAATTTAACCGGTGATGTTTTTGAAATATAAATGACAGTAGAGGCTTCACCGGTTATGCCATCCGAAGAAGTTGCATACAACGTAGGCACATATTTGCCTTTGCCGGGATAACTATGCACGGGACTTTCTTCAGTAGATTCAATACCATCGCCAAAATCCCATTTGTAAGATGCGGCTCCGGTTGATTTATTGGTAAAAGAAACTGTATTGCCGTTTATTGCAATGCTGTAAAAAACAAATGGCTCAGGCTTGTTGTCCTCCTTTTTACACGAAGAAAACATGCAAATGAAGGCGCTAAAGTAAACAGCACTATTAAAAATTTTTCTGAACATGACAATCATTTTTTAAATTTCATTTAAGGATTTTGTGTACACAACGTATTTGTTTGCACTTCATCAATAGGTATATAATAAATTATTCGCGGCGAGGTAGGCGGAATGATCATATTGTCGTACCCCGCTGGCTTTTTGCTGAGATCAATATCCGTTTCTTTCAATCCCGGCAGGTGATAACCCCAGTACGTTCGGTCCAGAGAAAGATTATTACGATACACATCAAAAGTGCGCTGGCCTTCTGCAAAAAATTCAATGCGTCTTTCTTTCAAAACAACTCCAAGTAAAGTACTTCCTGGAGGCACAACACCTTTGTATAAAGCATTTCCAAGATTCCTGTTTTTCCTTATCATGTCTACATCATCCAGCGCTTCTTTTGTCTTGTTCATTTTTGCATAAGCTTCAGCACGGTTCAAATACATTTCAGCAAGACGGAACATTATTGGCGAACTGAGTGTGGGGCTGCCGGCCTGGAAAGAAAATTTTGTGATATAATAAATTTCGATACCGTTTTTTTTCTGCAGATCGCCATTATCATCTTTCAACGGATCAATGCGTGACCAGCGCACATCTTCCGTGTGTTCGCTCATTACATCACGCAGCGATTGTGAAGCATATTCTTCTCCCCAGCCACTGTTGCCGTCTGAATAAAGCATGGACGCGATCGAGCCAAATTTTCCATAGTCTTCTGCCGCTGTAAACGCAATGCAGAAAATGGTTTCAGGGCTGTTTTGTGCATCACGAAACAAGTTTGGATAATTATTGTTATTCGTTAGTTCAAATCTTCCTGAATTGATTACTTTGGTTGCATAATCAGCAGCATCAGCATTGTCTTCCTCATACAAATAAACTCTTGAAAGCAAAGCCCATGCAGCTTCCTTAGACCCATACCCGGCACCTCTTGGTTGTTCCATCAGGTCCGCCGCTTTTTGCGCGTCCTCAATAATAGAAGCGTACACCTCTTTTACAGATGATCTTGCTTTTTCCGGGGGATCGCTTGTAGACAGTCGCAGCACAATACCATCCCCATCCGGATTTTGTGAATAGGGCCGTGCATAAAAACGTACCAGGTTAAAATGGCAAAATGCACGCAGAAAATAACATTCACCTTTTAACTGGTTAATGGTGGCATCAGGATTTGAAATTTTTTCTGCTGCCTCAATTACCGTGTTTACATCATTTATCACTTTATACGATATGAACCAGAAGTAACGGCTGTTGGTTTGAGCAGGAGAATGATTCAGTGAAAAACTTAGAAATAAGGGGTCTTCTGTTACCTGGCCGCACACAATATCATCGCTGGCAAAATCACTCATTTGAAAATACTGGCGCAGGTACATATTATTATCATCAGCAGTGCCGTTGAAAACAACATGATCTTTGAATAAAGCATAAGCGCCATTTACAGCCTGTGTTAATCCCTCAACGGTACTGGTAAGAATATCTGGTGTAATGGCATCGCTGGGAACTACATCTTTCACGCAACCTTCACCCGTTAATATGCATATACAAAATGATATGAAAAATATGCGCCGTACTCTGATAATTTTTTTCACCTGGATCATTTTTAGAAGTTGAGGTTGATGGTTAACAAAAATTGCCTGTTATTTGGATATTTAAAATCTGATACACCCGGCGTGGCATACACATCAGGCGTTATGGTTGTTTGCGGGTCCTGCCCTAAAAATTTTGTGAACGTATAAACATTATCTGCAGAAGCAGCCACCCGTATAGATTGCATACCAAGACGTTTTGAAAAACTCTGCGGCATGATATAAGACAGTGTTATGTTTCTTAAAGAGATAAAGCTTCCGCTTTCCAGATATCTTGTAGAAGTTTCTGTAGAGCTTGCAGAATTCTGCGGACTTGGATTTGATGCAATATCGCCAGGCTTTGCCCAGATACTGTAGTCGTCAGGTAAAACTACCTGGTTATAGTAAGGTTCATTTCCATCATTCATAGTAAAGCGAAGAATATTGCTAAACACTTTGTTGCCCTCCAAAAAATAGAGATTTGCACTAAGTGAAATATTTTTATAGGTAAATGTGTTTGTCATACCGCCCTGGTATTTTGGCAATGCCGACCCCACTTCTTCATAAGTCGCATCTGCATAATTTGAAGTTGACTCTCGCCCCGTTTCAACCCCCTGGGCATCTTTTATAATTTTCTCCCACAGCGGTGCACCTGTTTGCGGATCGACACCCAAATACACGGGCATATAAAATTCATACAGGTTACCACCATTGCGATAAATCTGGGAGATAGCCCATTCCCCGGTCTTTATAAATGATGCAGGCAGTTTTTTTAATTTGTTTGAATTAAAGCTGATATTGAAATCCGTCGTCCACAAAAAATTTTTCGTTTGAATATTTCTTGAGCCGATGGTAATTTCTATTCCTTTGTTTTCAATCTCCCCGGTATTTTCCCATCTCTGTTCAAAGCCTACGGAAAGGGGTTGCGCTACCTGGAGCAGGAGATTTTTTGTAGTGTTATGATATACATCAAGAGTTAGATCGATGCATTTAAATAAACTAACATCTGCACCTATATTCAATTGGTATTTGCTTTCCCATGTCAGGTCAGGACTGGGCAGTTGCAAAGGTGTAGCAGCCGGCTGAGAATTGTATTGGGTGGAAACAGAATACAGGCCAAGATAACGGGATGCACCAATATCCTGTGTTCCGGTTACACCATATCCGGCTCTTATTTTTAAATTATCTATCACACGGTTTCCCTGCAGAAAATCTTCATTGCTTGCTATCCATGCTATAGAAATAGCGGGAAAGGAACCATACCGTTTTGATTCAGGAAATGCTGAAGAACCATCCAGCCTGTACGATCCCGTTATAAAATATTTGTTCAGGTAGCTATAGTTCACTTGCGAAATAAAAGAAACTATGGAACCTTCATCATAAGAACCGTTTACACTTAAATTGTTTGATACCACATTTAAAACTTTTACTCCTAAGGGTAAACCTCTTCCGCTCCCTCCAAGAAATTCTGTTCTGCCGGTTTCATAAGAGACGCCGGCAAGACCGCTTATGGTATGTTTGCTGTGTGAAAAATTAAATTTAAGCAGGTTATTGAATACGCCTCCATAACTAACAATGTCCTGTTCTTCTAAATAACCTGTGCCGTGAAATTGACCAGCTACAAGCGGAGAATAAAAAGTTGTACTCTTGCTGTAATCAGCCGAAACCCTGTTGGTGCTTGAGAAACTGAGCCATTTATTTATAATTACATTCAGTGAAGCATCATAATTAACATTGAAGCCTTTGTATGGATGGTCTGAATTTTCAATCGTGTGCACAGGATTTACTTTGTCTCTTGACCACCATTTAAAAGAAACATTTCCATCAACATACAGAGGATTACCTGCACTATCATAAGGATTATCCCATGGCATATTGAGATAAGCGTAGTAAATATCATTGTAGTCATAACTTTTTCCTGAAACTCCGCTTATATTTATATTATTGGTAAATGAAACTCTGTCACTGAAATGCAAACTCAGCCCGGCCCTCATGTTGATCCGCTTAAAATTGGTATTCAGGAAAGTTCCTTTCTCATCGTAATAACTCAAGCCAATGTAATAATCATTTTTTTCGGATTTGCCTGAAACCGAAGCATAATAATTCTGCATAAATGCGGGTTTAAAAATTGTGGTGAGCCAGTTATAATTGAGGCTTCGCAGTTCGATCGGTCTTTCAGCATAAAATTTAAGCAGGTCAATTTTATGTGAATTGTTCGTATCAGAAGGGATATAATCTCGATAAAATTCTTTTTGGTAATCATATAATTGGCTTCCGCTCATCATATCTAACTTTCCAAAATCAGGTGTGCGAAATCCAACGGTCACTTTTGCTTCAAAATTTGTTTTTCCTGCTCTTGCTTTTTTTGTTGTAACTACGATAACACCTGCATTCGCCTGCGAACCATACATTGCGGTAGCTGCAGCATCTTTTAATACGCTGATACTTTCTACATCATTTGGATCAAAGTTGCCACCGATGATTCCATCCACAACATACAGCGGGCTCTGCGAAGCATTTACAGATGATACACCACGCAAACGAATTTCCGCAGATGATCCCGGAACGCCGCTGCTGTTTATTACTTCAAGGCCGGCCACCTTACTCTGCAGCAA
>DATBFI010000190.1:0-2946 GCA_036558585.1 Chitinophagaceae bacterium | reverse complement strand
AATGATATTATCTGATGATTTATCGGTTTAAACTTTCCCTGGCGATTACGATTTTCTGAATCTCAGAAGTGCCTTCCCCAATGGTGCAGAGTTTTGCATCCCTATAATATTTTTCTACCGGAAAATCTTTTGTATAACCATAGCCACCAAATACCTGAACGGCTTCATTAGCTGTTTTAACCGCTATTTCACTCGCATAATATTTAGCCATCGCAGCTTCTCTGGTGACTTTCTGGTTTTTATTTTTTAGATCACAGGCCTGCAATGTGAGTAACTCAGCGGCCATAATTTCAGTGGCCATATCGGCGAGCTTAAAACTAATACCCTGGAAATTTGAAATCGGCTGATCAAACTGGTGGCGCTCCTGTGAATACAGCAAAGCAGCCTCATAAGCACCTTTTGCAATACCAACTGCCAGCGATGCAATAGAAATTCTTCCTCCATCTAAAACATACAAAGCCTGTTTAAAACCATCACCTACATTTCCCAGTCGGTTTGAATCAGGAACGTTGCAATTTTCAAAAATCATTTCCGCAGTTTCACTGGCACGCATACCTAGCTTGTTTTCTTTTTTTCCTCCGCAAAAACCCGGAGTACCCCGCTCCACAACAAAAGCAGTAGCATTATTTTTTGTACGTGGTTCGCTTGTCCTGGCAATGACAACAGCGATATCCCCGCTTTTTCCATGAGTGATCCAATTTTTGGTACCGTTAATAACCCAGTTATTGTTCTCTTTTCTTGCCGTGCATTTCATATTACCAGCATCGCTGCCCGTATTAGGTTCAGTTAGTCCCCATGCCCCGATCCATTCAGCTGAGGCAAGTTTTGGCAGGTATTTCCTTTTCTGTTCGTCACTGCCAAAGGAAAGGATATGACCGGTGCATAAAGAATTGTGCGCGGCAACACTCAGGCCAATGCCGCCACATACTTTGGCAATTTCTTCAACAACGCTTTTATATTCAAAGTATCCCAGACCGGTGCCGCCATATTCTTCGGGAACAAAAACACCCATCATTCCAAGTTTACCAAGTTCTTTAAAAATGTGAAGCGGAAATTCCTGGGTTTCATCCCACTCCATTACATGTGGCTTAATATATTGTTGCGCAAAATCCCTTGCAGTTTGGGCTACCTGAGCCGTTAATTCTTTTACTTGAAAATCCATATGCTAACATTTGTTAGTTTGCAAAAATAAGTAGATAAAGTCTTGTTGAAAAGAAAAATATTGTTATTCTCTCTTAATCTTTTTGGCTAATGGTATTATTAATCGTTAGATAAGGCAGAATAAGCTGATAAGTTGAATCTGAGAGACCATAAGTTTTTCGGATATCTTCAATTGATTTAAAACCATGTATCGAGCTTCTAAATTTTACAATCCGGTTACTTAATATATCACCTATACCCGGTAAAGATTTAAATTCTTCAGCTGTTGCTGTATTGATATCAATCTTTTTCAGGCTCGTAACGATTCCTGCTGTTTGTTTATTTTCATTTGAATTTTTTTGGTTTTGTATATATAGTTTATTTATGGATTTAATTTGTACGTAAGGAATCAGCAAATCTGCTTCTTCTTTTTGCAAACCGTAAATTTTTCGTAAGTCTTCGGGTTGTTTAAAGCGACCGCCTTTGTTTCTGTAATTTAATATTATATTGATGGTTTTATCGCGTAGCCCAATTCTTTGCCACTCCGCTGAATCCAATGTATTAGGATCAAAATAAAATAAGTTCACTTTATTTATAGTCGGTTTATTTGTGTTGATGTGCTGAGATTCTTTATACACAGTAGCACTATCGGCAATAGTATCCGTCGGTTGTTTTGCATTTTGTAAAGCAAGAAGCTTTTGTTGTAACTCAGTGTCAACAGCCGGTTTTTTAAAATGAGGAGAAGAGAAGAATGGAAGAATAATAAAGACACCGATAATAATAAGCAGTATAATAACCGCTACTCTTTCTTTTTTGCTGAAGGAAAAATAATCTTTCCAAATGGCTTTGGCCATAAATTAGTTTATAAGGGTTATATATTAATGCGCAAACCATCATATGCAAGACGAGTAGTTGAAGGTAATGTTGAATTAATTTCTTCGTGCCTGCCTAACTGATGACTGATATGCGTAAAATACCCAACCGATACCTCCAATTCATTTACCAGGTTTATGGCCTCCTGCAATGTAAAATGCGCCATGTGCTCTTCCTTTCTTAATGCATTTACTACCAGTATTTCAGATCCCCTGATCTTCTCTTTTTGCTTTTCGTCTATGCGATTTGCATCTGTAATATATGTAAAATTTCCAAAGCGAAAGGCGTAAACCGGCATTTTGTAGTGCCAAACCTCTATCGGTGCTACTTTAATATCCCCTATAAAAAAGGGAGTTTCATCAATAGTGATAAGGTTAATTTCAGGAATGCCAGGATAGCGCTTATCAGAAAAAGCGTAAGCAAATTCTCTTTTTAAAGCTTCTTCGGTAAGAGAATTGGCATAAATATCCATTGCTTTGTGGGAAAAAAAATTATAGGCACGCACATCATCAAGTCCTGCTATATGATCTTTATGCGGATGAGTAAATAATACTGCATCAAGTTTTTTATTATTGATACGCAACATTTGCTGGCGAAAATCGGGAGTAGTATCTACAACAAATGTTGTTGTTTCAGATTGAACCAGGATACTGCTGCGAAGGCGTTTATCTTTTTCATCAGGAGACCTGCAAACATAACAGCTGCAGCCAATCATTGGAATACCCGTGCTGGTGCCCGTCCCGAGAAATGTAATAGTAAGAGGTATTTGGCTCACTTGCCAAAAATAAAGTACTATTTGCTTTCAAGCGTCGTTTTCTTCATTACTTCCTCATACAACTTTTGTGACCCATGAGTAAGTTTATCAAAATCGATTTTTAATTGAGGAATAAGATCAAGCAGGGTATTGGTTCTTCCTTCTACGTCGAGAAATTT
>DATBFI010000189.1:0-6013 GCA_036558585.1 Chitinophagaceae bacterium | reverse complement strand
ATGACCGGGATGATGTAACATAATAAGTTGCATGTTGCCGAGTTGAACAGTATCGCCGTTATGTAACAAGCGGTCAGGTTTTACAGGTTCAAACAGCATGCCATTACCACCAAATGCATAATCAGAATTGCCGCCATCAACAAGAACCGGCGCGTCTTTTTCATCAACCATCATTTGTGCGCCTGTTATCTTTTTAATGGCTGCCATGGCACCCACATGATCGTGATGCACTTGTGTTGTCAAAAGTATTTTAGTGTCGCGAAATTTAAAACCAAGCGTTTCAATGTTGTTTTTTATTTGTCCGGCAGAGGCCGCAAGTCCTGTATTGATGAGTATATTTCCCTGTGTTGTTGTAATAAGATAACATGCAAGATCGTATGTACCCACATAATATAAATTTCCGGCGATCCTGAAAGGCGGATAGGGTTTACTCCAATCGGGGTTTGTAGCTTTCGGTTCATTTACTTTTTGTGCTGCTGCTGAAAAAAACATTATTGAGAAGATGATGAGCAGCATGATATCCTGCAAGCGCCTGAACATATTTTGATAATTTATGTTGATGGCGTCAAATGTATTTAAAAAAGTAAAGTGTAGTAACGAAGGTTTTATAAGCAAAATTTCCAATCATACATTACGCACCAATGCAGTAATGCAGTTATCGCGAATGAAACAGGTAACTGATTAAAAAGAATTTTTAATAAGAAGTATTAGGCAATTTTTATTCTTTGTACAACTGCAAGTACAGGCTCAAGTATCTTCATGTCATGGGGCTTGAGCACAGGAATTTCAAGAAAGCCCCCGGTGGCAACTTCTACCACAGTATCTCCAATATGACACCTGCACCTTCCTTTAAGTATAATAAAACATTCGTCTTCGTCGTAATGAACTTCATAAGGACAGTCAACAGCAGACCATATTAATGTTTGTGAAACGCCACTCTCATTTTTAAGTTCGCGTCTAAATCCGGCATCGGTTAGTTTCTCAGGCAACAGCGGTTTTACAATTTGCAACCAGTTTTTATAATCACTGTACTTATTCAGCAAGGGAAGTTTATTTATGTTTGTTTCATATTCTAATTTAAGATTGTTTAAACACTGGAATATCTTCTTTTTTGCTTTTGTGTAATGATTGAATGCCAGGTCGAGAGAATACTGCTCAAGTACCTGCATATACTGCTCGATCTCCTGCTGTATTTCAGGATAGAATAATGCATTTTGTTCTACTATTTTACTCTCTTCATCACTCAATGTTCCAAGACAGTAATTTTCAATAATGCCTGTTGATATATACTCTTTATAATCCATTACAACCCTGTTTAATATCTTTAATCTTCATGTTAATTTTGATACAGCCTCTTTAACTGCCTTAAGCCGGTACGACACCTGGTTTTTACAGTTCCCAGGGGAAGATTTAGTATTTGTGAGACCTCTTCCTGCGAGTATCCCCAAAAATATACAAGGTCAATTACCTGTTTGTACTTATCCTCCAGCTTAAGTGCTAATCCTCTCAATTCCATATTTTCCGCATTATAATGTCTTGATTCGGCTACTATAGATTCTTCTGTTTCCTGCTCACATACTTTACTGTTTAATTGCATTTTATGCTGGCTGCTTCGTAAATGGTCAACAGAAGTATTTCTCGCAATCTTAAGCATCCATGTAAATAAGGTTCCCCTGGCCGCGTCATACCTGTCAATATTTTTCCAAACTTTTACAAAAACATCCTGCAGCAGTTCTTCTGCAATATTTGAGTTCTTCACGATCTTATAGATAACAGTATAGAGAGCACCGGAATATGAATCATATAAAGCAGAGAAAGCCTCGGGATTCTTTGACTTAAGAAGTTTACAAAAGTGATTTTCACATACAGCAACATTGGTCATATAAAATAAATGGCAATAGGTAATAAATGGTTTTTCAAACGCAAGACCTTTAATTATACTATGGATCGCTGGTCTTGCATTGATTTTTTGAAGCCGTGCACTATTACTACTTGAAGCTTCTGTTACGTTGTACTTTCGCATCTGCAGGAGATCCGTAAGGGAAAGAAAACTTCACATTCATATATCCGGTTTGCCATTCAGCAAAATGAAGCACCCCACAAAAAATCATCAGGTTTAATATAATATTCGTAAAAATGTTCGCAGATGGTTTTATAGCGACATAATTTTTTTTAAAAGCATTTTGTTAACTTTTTTAAATCGGATTAAAATATCTTCTTCAAAAATTATTTGCATTTGTTTTATACACCTGCTATTCATCTAACGCGATGAGTGTATCGGCCAATGTTTCGGTGATAGGCATTCCCGTTGGGTCTTCCATGAATAGCCATTGCCCGGCTGTATTAATTTCGGGAAATATATATTCGTCATTCGATTTTTTTCTCATATCAATAGCTCCGTAAACAAGATTTAATTTTTTCATCAGAAGCAATAATTTTTTGCTCATCTCGAAACTTCAGTGTCTGGTCATCATTGAACTTGAGTGTTTGAAAAAGATCACAAATGTTTAAATGATCAGATATACGGAAGTCACAGAACTTGCGGCTTTAATGAATAAGCAAAGTATCCCTTATTACAAATTTTGCTATTGCCTTCTCTTTTGCCAATAGTAGTAGTTGCTTAAAAATTCCTCCAATTGTTTCAAATAAAATGTTAAGAGCGTTGAACATAAATCCATATTGTTGACACGCCCGTTTTTTGCATAACACAATTTATTTAAACAGGCAGATACTTAATTAAGTAGTTCGGTCAAACATTTTCACTGTAGCAGCTTTGTTCTTACGTAGCCTCATTGAAATTTTTTAACTCCGAATGGTCATTGAATACGCTTAAAAACATACACACCAAAGTTGTTAACCATCTATAATTTTTTAACTGACCATAAATAATTGCGATATGAAAAAAATGATTCTTTTCCTTGGTATAATAATACCACTTACTGCACTCTGCCAAAAAACAATCACGGGTAAAGTTATTGATGCGTCCACTAATCATCCACTGGCGCTGGCTACCATTGTAATGAACAACGGAAAGAGAGGAACAGTAAGTGACAGCAACGGGAATTTCATTCTTAAAATTCCTGAAAACGCAAAAACAATTACGGCAAGTTATGTCGGTTATCAAAGTGTTACGGTCTCTGTGAACGTTTCAGCAACCGGTTATTCTATTGCGCTTCAGCCATTGCAAAACCAACAGGACATCGTAGTGATCGGCTCAAGAAATCTATCGAGGACCAAAGTGCAAACAACTGTTCCCGTCGATGTAATTCCTGTAGCAGCAATCGCAACAGAAGTTGGCCAGATTGATCTTAACCAGTTGCTTACATATACGGCACCATCCTTTCAGTCGAGCAGGCAGGCGGTTGCCGATGGAACAGATCATGTGGACCCGGCACAATTAAGAGGCCTGGGCACTGACCAGGTGCTGGTACTGGTGAATGGCAAAAGGCAGCACCAGTCTGCCCTGGTAAATGTAAATGGTACTGTAAACCGTGGACAGGTGGGAACAGACCTTAACACTATTCCTGTATCCGCGATTGAAAGAATAGAAGTATTAAGAGACGGAGCTGCGGCACAATATGGTTCAGATGCTATTGCAGGTGTAATAAATATTGTCTTAAAAAGATCAACAAATCTTTTAAGTGGCAATGTTTCTTATGGAGCAAACATCACGGGTTATGAAAAAAATTACGCACTGGCCAAGCTTGGTAATATAACGGCGAAAGATGTGAATGTGCAGGATGGTGGCACTTTCCAGGCAAATTTGAACTATGGATTTGATCTGAATAAAAAGGGTTATCTGAACATTACCGGTGAGTATGCTGTAAGGGATAAATCAAACAGGGCAGGTACTTATACCGGCGCATTATATCCTGATGTTGATAGCGTGAATAAAGATGATTCTATTTTAAATGCAAGGGGATTGACCAGGGATGATTTTGATATGCGGATAGGCAATTCCAAAATTGTAAGCGCAGCAATAGTTGTAAATGCGGCCTATGCTTTGAACGAAAGATGGAATATAAAGTTTTTTGGAAATGTTAATCAAAAGAATGGCGAAGCTGCAGGCTTTTATCGTTATCCTTCTTCTATCAATTCCGGCGCTGGTATTTATGCAAACCAGGCACTTACTATTTATCCTAATGGATTTTTACCATTGATTAAAACAGATATAAGAGATTATTCTTTTTCTGCCGGCATTGACGGAAAAATTGGAAAGTGGAATGCCAGTTTATCCAACACATTCGGTGTAAATAATTTTGATTTTAAAGTTGATCATTCTTTGAATTATACTCAATTTGGTGTAACACAAAATCCGCAAACAAAATTTAAATCAGGAGGGTTACAATTTTTACAAAACACCATCAATGCTGATGTAACAAGAAACTTCAATGTGCTGCAGGGTTTTAATGTGGCGTATGGTGCAGAATTCAGAATAGACCAATATGCACAGCATGCCGGTGAAGAAGCCTCCTATAAAAATTTCGATACAAGTTCCGGCGCTTTATCAGGCGCCCAGGTTTTTGCAGGTTTTGTTCCAGCGTATGCAAAGCAGCATACACGTAATAACGTGGCTGCCTATTTTGATCTTGAACAGGATTTTACAAAACAATGGCTGCTGGAGTTCGCATTGAGGTTTGAAAATTATTCTGATTTTGGCAGTACATTAAACTATAAATTGGCCACACGTTATAAACTGGGTGATAAGTTCACTATAAGAGCGGCAGCATCAACCGGCTTCAGGGCACCTTCAATGCAACAGCGATTTTATGCTAAAACAAATACTGTATCTGTTTCTACATCTGCAGGCCTGGTGCTAACGGAAAGCGGCACCTTCACCAATGACAGCAAGCCTGCAGAAATATTAGGCATTCCAAAATTAAGAGAAGAAACATCGCAAAATTATTCAGCAGGATTTACTGCCACACCGGTAAAGGGTTTGGAAATAACAGTTGATGGCTATTTCATTAATATCAAAAACAGGATTGTACTCACAAATAATTTCAACGGCGGGACAGATTCTGTATTAACACAACTGCTAAAAGATAATGGTGCAACAACTGCCAATTTTTTTACCAATGCAATAGATACAAGATCAAAAGGGTTAGAAGCAGTAGCGAGTTACCAAACCAGTTTTGGAAACCAAAATAAACTAAACCTTTCGCTGGCTGCCACTTTTATAAAAAATGAAGTGAAAAAAGGTGCAGATGGAAAACCGATCATTAAAGCGTCTGATATTCTGATCAACTCGGGGCAGCCTGGAAATTATTTTAACCGCGAAGACCAGAGCAGGATAGAAGTAGCCAGCCCGCGATCTAAAGGAAATTTTACCCTAAACTACATGCATAAAAAATTCGGCTTCATGCTGCGGTTTGCCTATTTTGGAAAAGTTACCTATGTCGATCCAAGCATTGATCCCGGTAATCCTGATGCTTTTCCTGTCAATGCGTTTACCGGTGAAAAAGAAACACTCGACCAGGAGTTCACTCCTAAAACGATTACGGATGTATCGCTTAGTTATGAATTGAATACGAATTTTATCATAACCGTCGGATCAAATAATATTTTTGATATCTACCAGGATAAACACTTACACAGCGGCAATATATCATCAGGCCGTTTTATTTACAGCCGCAGGGTGCAGCAAATGGGCTTTAATGGAAGATATGTATTTGCGAGACTCTCCTTTAATTTAAATACAAATAAATAGGCAGGCTTTTTATGAGCTAACCTTTATCGAATATAAATACTGCTCTATTTAATACTTTCTAAAAAACATTGCTAATAATTCATCTCTAAGTATGTGGCATAGAAATGTACAGGAGCTTGCATTGCCAACTCCGCTAATAAAAAAGAATGTAACTAAACGTATTGAATCAATTGATCTTTTAAGAGGCGTGGTAATGATCATTATGGCACTTGACCATGTACGGGATTATTTTCACAACAGTGCTTTCCTGTATAGCCCCGAAGACCTGGCCAATACCAATGTGGTACTATTTTTTACACGATG
>DATBFI010000188.1:0-6073 GCA_036558585.1 Chitinophagaceae bacterium | reverse complement strand
GGTTGTAAGGCGGCCATCTTCCACATCCATCTCTACCAGCTTTGCTTTAATAGCATCGGCGCGTTGTTGAGATAACTTCATATTGGCATCATCACTTCCGTCGCTGTCAGTATGACCATCAATTTCAAACTTTAGATCACTGTGGTCTTTCATCAGCTTTGCGATTTCATTCAATGCGCCCATCGATTCAGGCCTGATAGTGGATTTGTTCACATCAAACAAGATTCCGTGCGTAATAAATTTTCCAGCAGTTATAATCTCATTATATTTATCGTCCCCGCCCGCAGCAAGTTTTACATTCTTAATTTTCATTCCATACCTGCCTGTATTAATATCCACCTTTCCCGCTCCCACAGGCAGCTTGTTTGTTGCTACAACACGGTATTGATCAATATAAGCCTTGCCAAGATTCTTTCTTACGTAAATAGCAATGTGGTGCCATGTATTTCCAACTCCGACAGATTTAGCGAGATCATTGGGAAAGCTTACCCTGCTTGCATTCTGGTCTCCAAACGAAGCATCGGAGGCACCCTCCATTGTAAAGTGATATAGCGGATACCCGCTATAATTTTTATCTTCCTGCTTTCGAAAGTTCACCGATAAATCACTTACACTTTCATATATCATGTCAAACTCGAGCGTAAATTGTTCAGGAAGGTAATTTTCAGAATTCATCAAAGGAGCAATGGTTGCATTGCCGTCTGACTGCAGGTGTAAAATTTTTTCTCCTTCAAATGTTTGTATTTCTGCATTTCCCTTTTCTACTGTAAACCGTGCAGGTAACTCTGCATCAGTCTCGTTACTGATATCCGGTTGAAAAATAATTTTATCACCTGCTACAAAATCATAGTTCTTATAATCTGCCATAGTTTCTCCCGTTTTATTGTCTGGCAACTGTGATGGAGTTGTTGTATCCGATCCATTAGCCTTTGTGCCACTATCTTTGGCTCCTTTTTTAACTGCACTGCCGGCGTCATCAATTGTTTTATCTGTTACATCGCCTGCTTTGTTCACCGCTTTATTCTCCGCCCTATTCTTTACTTCATTTTTTATTCTCTTTAAAAGTTGCGCGTTTGAGACATTCCACGATAGTGTCAACACGAAAGCAAATGAAAGCGGAATTAATTTTCCCATAAAAATTATTTTAAATGTTAATGATACATTTGATAAATCTTACGCAAAGTTGCCTCCATAGCGGTTTCCGGACAATCCCAATAAAACAGTATTTTCATTTACCCCTGAAAACAGGGATTTTTTCAAAATGCTTGACTTGTTAAATTTTTTTGAAGAATTTCGTCTTTCCATGGTAAGATTAGTTGCAGTTCAAATGATCCGGGTTTTAATTTCATCAGTACCCCTTTGTTTCATTTTTTATTTCCATCTGGCGGCGCAAGACAAAACTCCGTATCCAAATGATACAACAGCTATTAACAGCCAAATAAAAAAAGCGCTTGTGTTTGCACAAAACCCGGCTACCATTGATTCTGCGGATTATTACTTACATAAATTTTATGCCTCGTCCCTGTTGATAAATTATGATAAAGGCATTGTAGAATATTTCAGGATAAAGGCTGTTAGCTTCTTTATTCAGCAAAAGGACGACTCGCTTGCGGTAACTATTCAACAAGCGTTTAATGAAGCAAAACGATTTAATAATATAAAAGAACTGGCCCTGGTACTTGATTTGAAAGCATGGATATTTCAGAACAAGGAAGAAAATGATTCTGCAGCCCATTACTATATTTCCGCTTTACAATTTGCGGATTCATCACATGACATAAAATTTTCAGGAGAAATTGCCAATAATTTATCTGTTATTTTCTGGAGCATTGGCGACTATAACAAAGCAGCCTCCTATGCTTCTTCTGCCTATCGCAGCGGACTGAGTTTGGGTGATACAATGCTGATAACAAATGGCCTTTTTAATTTTGGCAATGCCAAAACAAGCCTGAAACAATATGATACGGGGTTTGTATTATATAATCGTGTGCAGGAAATAGTCAGTGATCCTGTAAAATATAATGGCGTTTTGTTTCGCACCCTGGGAAATGAGGCCAGTATTCTTACAGAAACAAACAGGCTTGATGAAAGTATTAAAAAGTACCAGGAGCTATTGCAGCTTTCCAAAGAAATCAGCCCTTCCCTGCTTTCTTATATCTATAGCGGGCTTGGCGGCGCCCAACTAAAAAAAGGTTTGCTTCGCGACGCAGAGGAAAATCTCACAAAGGCAATTAAAATCTCAAACGATGCAGGCCAAAAACAAAGCCTCCGCGATAGTTACCTGCTGATGTCTGAAGTAAAAAAAGACCAGGGCGATTTTGAGTCGGCACTCTCTTTCCGCGAAAAATATGGTGGGCTGAATGATACCCTTAATAGCGAGGCAGGCAAAAAAGATATTCACCTCCTGGAAAAAAAGTACAACATAGTAAAAAAAGACAATGAAATAGCACAGCAACAGCTGCTTCTGTTAAAAAGCGAAAGTGTCATCCGGGATAAAAATAATCTCAATACGGCATTGATCGCTGGTATTATCATCTTATCAATTATTGCTCTGCTTGTATATAGAAATTTTCTCAATCGCCAGCGCATATTGCAGCAAAGTGAAGCACTGAAAAAACAGAAGATCATTGAATTGGAAAAGCAACAACAATTAACCGCCGCACAGTCAGTCTTAAAAGGTGAGGAAACAGAGCGCAGCCGTCTGGCCCGCGATCTGCATGATGGAGTAGGCGGCTTATTAGCAGGTGTAAAATTTACAATGTCAAACATGAGAGGGAATATGTTTTTAACCGAAGAAAATGCATCTGCATTTAACAATGCCATTTTACAGCTCGACCTGTCGATTGAAGAACTGCGCAGGGTTTCGCACAATATGATGCCCGAAGCGCTGATTAAATATGGCCTAAAAGAGACACTTGAAAATTATTGCGAGAGTCTGAATCAATCAGGCGGGCTAAAAGCGAATTTGCAAACATATAACCTGCAACAACGCATGGATCAAAATACCGAGATTGTAATTTACCGCATCATCCAGGAGTTATTAAACAATATTATGAAACATGCCGCTGCAAAAAATGTGTTGATTCAACTAATGCGTGAAAACAATCGTTTTAGTTTAACTGTTGAAGATGATGGAAAAGGATTTGATATCCATGAAGTTTCTCATGGTGCAGGGTTGGCAAATATCAAGGCCCGCACAGAATATCTAAATGGATACGCAGACATCGTTTCTAAAAAGGGAGAAGGAACTTCGGTGCATATAGAGGGGAATTGTGAAGTGTAGTATTTATAATTTTAATCAATAAATTTCTAAAATTGGTAACCATTTTTATTATTGATGACCATCCTGTAGTGGTGGCAGGGCTGTCAGCGCTTTTAAAAAACTTTGATGAGGTAAAGGTCGCCGGGTCGGTAGGCAATGCGTTTGAAGCTGTTCAGTTTTTAAAATCAAATACGGTTGATCTTGTGTTGCTTGATATTAACCTTCCCGACATCAGCGGCATTGACCTCTGCAAAAAGATCTATAAAGAATTTCCCGGTATAAAAATATTAGGCATAAGCACCTTTGGCGAAAGAAGTTATATAAGCCGTATGATTGAAAATGGGGCTTCAGGATATTTGATAAAAAATGCTTCCGAAGCAGAAATCAGGGAAGCTATTCAAACAGTAATGGCTGGCAAATTATATTTAAGTGTTTCGATGCAAAACCTGTTGAAATCAAATACCAGTTATGCTGAAATCCCTGCCATCACAAAAAGAGAAAAAGAGATATTAAACCTGATATCCGAAGGTTACACCACCAACCAAATGGCAGAAAAATTATTTATCAGCCCGCTGACTGTCGAAAGCCACCGTAAAAATCTCCTTACAAAATTAAATGTGAATAATACAGCCGCTCTTATCCGGCGCGCCGTGAGTATGAACTTGGTGTAACAAGGTGTGACCGAAAAAGGGGGATATTCAAGTTTATATATTGGACTGTTTAGACTTGCAAAGCTGTATAATTCAAAAATTGAATCGATATAAGTGTCTTACGGGAATAACAATGCGAGAGCTTAGATATTGCCCTACATTACCTTTCGTCTCAATCTTCAGCAGTATGTTCGGTCTTTGTTCATACGCTATTTGATAATATCGTTCCAGCTAACAATATGGCCACTATATTTTTCACATTCTTTTTCCGCGGTAATCCTGTCTGCAAAAGCAACCATATCACCATTCATCGGGCCCCGCAGCCCCTTTCCCTGCACAAGAATTGCTGTTTTAATATTTAAAAGCTTATGATCGTTGCTAAAATCTACCAGGTAAATATCCCGGATGTCGGTGATTTTTTTTCGCCGGATAAAGGAAACCAGACAGCGTGAATCATCAAACTTCAGTATCTCCCCTCCTCCGGTTAAAATTTCCCCTCCAAATTTTTCATCGCTCACGATCATCTTACAGTAGTAACAGATGTCTGTTCCTACTTTAATTGGCTGCAGTTTCGTGCTGCATGAAGTAAAAGCCGTCAGCAACCAAATGCGCGGGATGAAGAACATAAAAACTTGTCTGCTGTTCATCAGCATTTTGTTTTCGTAACTGGTAAATATTATTTTGATAAACCTGTCAAAACATTATTTATAAAGGGTAAGAAACCTTCGGGACCTGTAGCCCAATCTTTCATGTGTACTGATGTTATATCGCTAACGCTGAATATATATTTCACAATTTCAATTCTTTTTTCCAGTTCAATACCTGCACCCATTATTACAATATCTATCGCATTATTATTTTGTTTGAAAACCTGCTGCGCTTCTGCTAAACCGGATGCGGCAAAATATTCAGCATCCTTTACTGTTAATTGATCAGCAGCAGGAACTTTTGTAAGCTGCTTGCCTATAAGCAATACTTTTTTCATGTGTCAATAAGTGTAAAATTAACTATACATACGGTAATAGAATGATAGTATTGATGAAAGATTATCGCGACGAAAAAATTTCTACGTGTTGCATGGACCATGGTCAAATCAGGTTCTTCCTGGTAGTGTCTCCTTTGAAAATTACCAGTCATTTCTAAAATCTGTTTAATTATGAAACTAAATACATTCTGTACTTACTTCTTTGCATTTATTTCATCGGTTATTTTTTAATTGCCTGCAATCAATCTGCGTGCGCATCGGCATCGCAATCACTTCATCATCGGAACTTTGTTGGGAAGAATTATTGAGCGGTCATAATCAGTCAGAGACTGTTTTTTATTTTTAGTTCAACAATAAAGGAAATCGTGCCGCGACATGAAAAATTCACCAACGGCTTTTACCTGAAATTATAGTCTATCACCTTCAACGGATTTCCTGCTCTGCTTGTATCAATGTGCCATGCGCTCCCCACATTCTCGATTTGATAGATAAAGCCGGCAGTAAGGTCGGCATCATCATAGCCAACCACTTTCTTTTCAACCACTATTTTATGTGCAGAGTCAGGAATATTCTTCGCCTGTATAGGTACGAAAGCCGAATCAAAAAGAAGATTGCTCCTGGTCGTATCAAAAACATAAACGCTTCCTTTTTTGATAAAGACGTAAAAATGAATGACTGAGTTATCGTTAGAAAAATCGTGGTCAGTATAAAGCAGAAAGCGGATTGTCCTGCCACTGCCGGGAGGCTTATGGTTGTCGCTTGATCCATTCTTTTTGCATGATCCAATAGTGATGCATAAGATTAGTACACAAACGTTGAAGAAATTATTTTTCACGGTTACAATTTACAAGCAAGTAAACGCAAATGTTTTCAAATTTCACTCATGTTTTTCCTATCGGTTGGTATCAAACACCAACCGGTAAAATAAAATTGCGATGAATGATAGTATTTTCAAGTACAGAGGCGATAGCATTTTACGCCATCGCCTCTGTACGACAATAGAAGACTTCAACGAATTATCTTGCAGCAAGGCCTGCTGACTTGGGATGTAGATTCTCCTCCAGATCAATTTTTTTCAGGGCACCATTATCTGCAATTGAGTATGCGTCTAAAGTTTTATCGCCTCCATTAAGTACATACAAATATTTTGAATCAGAACTTATTGCTTCGTCTGTT
>DATBFI010000187.1:0-5076 GCA_036558585.1 Chitinophagaceae bacterium | reverse complement strand
AGCAAATCAGAGTTTGCATAAAGACATAAAAGGATTCTCACTTGAAGTCGAAGACATTTTTAATAATTATCCCTGGTATGGCAATCTCAGGGAATTGAAAAATGTGGTTAAACGAACTGCTTTACTTTGTGATGAAGAATATATTGAAGCTCGCCTGTTACCTTTTGAAATCCGTAATTATCAAAAATTATTTTTTGAAGAGCCTTTAAATACTATTACTACTTCGTATTCATTTCCACTACAGGAGTCTCCTTTTATGGAAGAAAAAAACTTATCGTCGTCAGCAACTACTTTAAAAGGAGCAATGATAGACATGGAATATCAGCTAATTTTAAAAACATTGGCTAAATGTAATTTTAATAAAAGCAAGGCTGCAAAAATGCTTAAAATTGACAGGCGTACACTTTATAATAAAATGAATTTATACAGGGAACTAAACAGGTAATGTGAGCATGAAAAACTTTCTCGTCTCTCCGAAATGTTGATAAAAAAATCATCCTGCTTCCTTGCAGGATGATTTTTTTTACGAGATACAATTAAAAGATTAATGCTCTGCAGCATGCAAATCCCTTTGTCTTTTGATTGTATCGTGTGCATTTCTTAATTGTGTTTTTTGATTTACAATCGTTTCGCGAATTTTTGCAGGTATTTCCACGTCTGATTTAAGAGCTTCTTCATATGCTTTTTGCGCAGCATCTTCACCAAATTCGCAAAGTTCTAAAACTGAAAGATTCGTTTTACCCGAAAAGGTCGATTTAACATCCATCCAGGCCCTGTATACTTTTCCGGAAGTGGTTGTACTGCTTGTATTTGCCTCCCCGCCTAAAGTATTAATTGCATCAATCAATTCTCTTTTGTACTGACTACTCTCATCTATCATTCTTCTGAACATGGAATGGTAACCACCATTTTCGCCCTTTGTATCTTTTGTTGCTTTTTCATATCCGACAATGCGATCATTATTGATCTGAACCAAATCATTTAAAACATCAATTAATGCATCGTTACGTACCATAAAATAAATTTTTTAAGTGAGCAATACCAGTAATAGAATAAATATCATACCACTTTAGGACAAAATTTGTTAATGTAAAAATGGTTATGCTATAAAAAAAGTTTTAATCGGTTTGTAGAAATAATTCCACTAACGAATTCGTAACAGGGCATTAAGCTTTTTTACACTATTTGAATAATGAAGAAGAGTGATACAAAAATTTGTAAACAGATTTTTATTTTGAAAAATTGTTTTATGTGTTTAGTGCAGTCGTATGATCACAGGCTAAGTATTCCTGTTGTTTCATGATGATGTTTTGGTTTAACTTCTGTATATAAAATCTCTGCGACCGCATAAAAAATATTTTCAGGTAAAGGCATGGGCACAACCTTATTAAAAAAATGTTCATTTACGTAGTTAATTATTTCATTGCGGCTTTTTAATTTTTCATTTACAGGAAAAGGAAAAACTTTTGATGATACTTTCCAGGGTGTATGTTGTGGATTGGTTAATGCATATAAAACAATAACCGGGGTTTGGGTTGCAGCTGCAATGTGAACAGTTGAGGTGTTTACAGAAACGACCAGTTGTGCCGCTTTAATTACCGAAATAAATTCTTCAATGCTAAATAAACCTGCCGCGGCGTATGCTTCTCCACCAATTCCGTTTTGGATAGTTTCAGCAAGTTTCTTTTCAGAAGAAGAGCCCGTAATAATAATTTTTTTCTTCAACCTCTTTCTAATTATTTGCCCAAGCTCGATCCACATATGCGTGGGATACCTTCTTTTTTCTTCACTTACACCGGGATGAAAAATTATCCATTCATCATTTCCTTGTTCATTAAGGGCTGGCAATTTTGTACATGCAGACTGAAATGCAGTTTCTCCTGCGGTAAGTGATAATAAATCATTATTCGTTTTTGCGCCGATAGCGGCAACCAAATCAAGGTCCCGTTGAACCTGGTGTTGTATATAATTTAACGGCTCTTTTTCAGGTATCCAGTCTGTAAGAAGATGATAGGGGTTTTCCCTGCAGTAAGCCAGTCGTTTAGGAATACCTGCCATAAACGCTAATATGGCCGAGGGCAGCGGGTTTTGGCTGTATACAGTAAAAATAACGGCACCATCAAAACGGTGTTCCTTTATTTTGTCAGTTAAATTAAATAGCGTTGCAGCGTTTATAGATTCGGTTGATTTTATCCATGGCAAATCACATGCAATTACCTCATCAATCTCCGGAATAAATGGTGTAATCGCATTACCCATTTTCGAGGTAAGTATAGTGATCCTGCATTCAAAAGTTTCTTTTAATGCCCGAAGTGCAGGCGTAGCCATTATAACATCACCCATGTTATCTGCACGGATACACAATATATTTTTACATTGATGCCACTCAGACATTTGTGTGTTTAGTTTCCTGTTTTAATAATAATTTCTGCTGCCTCTTTTAGATCTTTAACTATGTAATCAGGTGTTCTCGATTTATTCAACAGCCATTCAGTTTCGTTTCCATTATTTATTAAAATTGTTTTACACCCGGCCTTATTGCCGGCTTCCACATCATTTAAAATGTCACCTATCATCCATGAACGGGAAAGATCGATATCCATATCGGATGCGGCTTTGAAGAGTAATCCCGGAGCTGGTTTCCGGCAATTACAATCTATAGCATAAGCTCCTAATCTGCCGGATTTATGATGAGGACAATAGTAAAAACCGTTTATATTAATTCCCTGTTGACGTAATTTTTCTCCTATATATTCGCCTGCTTTTTTTAGATCATCTTCAGTAAAAAAAGCAAATGCAATTCCTGGTTGATTTGTAATGATGACAAATATAAATTCATGATTGTGCAAAATTTGCAAAGCTTCAAACGCATAAGGTTCAAATTCAATAAAAGCCGGATCTACATTGTAACTTACATTTTTAATAAGCGTACCGTCCTTATCCAGAAAAACGGCTCGATTCATTACTACTGAACTTTGAGTTTGTTGTATAGCGTTTCATTCAGTAAATATTGTTCTATACTCCGTAAAGACAAACTTTCCAGTGGAGATACATATTCCTGTACAACAGGCTTTTTGCGCATACTCAATAAAACTTTTTCATACAGGTGATCAAATTTATCTGCGACCTTACTCCAGGTAAAAAATTTGTTAACCCTTTTGATTGCGTTTTTTTGCATTGCATGATAAAGGGCTTCGTCGGAAAGCAGCTGGGTAATTCTTTCTGCGAGTGCACAAGGATCACGTGGCGGAACGAGAAAACCACTTTCATTATCTGCCACACTATATTTAATGCCGCCTACATTTGCACCTATTACAGGTATTCCACAGGCCATTGCTTCCAATGGTGTAATTCCAAATGGTTCATACCAGGGAGTTGACACAAAAATATCTGACGCAGCATAGTAGTATTTTAAAACGTCCCTTTTTCTACGACCAGTAAAAACCACTTTATCAAAAACGTTTTCTTGCACTGCGATTTGTTGTAATCTGTTTATTTCAGGTGTTAAATCAGGATCGGGCGTATCCGCCTCACCACCCACAATAACCAGTCGAACAGAAGAATTAAACTCTTTTAATTTTGCTACTGCATGTATAACATTATCCACTCCTTTTCGGGGCACCATTCTCCCGAGTTGCAAAATTATTTTTTCTTTTAGATCCAGGTTTAAAGCCAATCTTGCCTTTTGCTTGTCCATCGGATAAAATTCTTTCGGATTAAATCCACAGGGAATGATCGTTATTTTAGCCGGGTCTGCGCCATAATGTGTAATAAGATCTTCCCGGTCCTGTGGACACTCGGCAATGATTTGATTGGCATCTGCTACAACGCGTTTTTCGATATTTATTCTTTCGGGAGGGAATGCATCTTTTTCTTTTTGATAAATTTTTCGGACGAGCCCCAATGCATGAAACGTAACTACATAGGGAATCTGCAAGTATTTTTTCAGGTTAGCTGCGACCAGGGCCGACATGAAAAAATGTGCATGTATTAAAGCATAATTGATCTGATGTCTTTGAATATAGTGCAGCATATTAGCTGTAAAGACATCCATATAACCCAGTAATCGTTCTTTGGGGATATACTCCTGCGGACCTGCCTCAATATGTATTACACGTATATGAGGCTTCCACTTTACCGTTTCCTCAAGATCCCTGTTATCTTTTCTCGTATAAATGTCTACCGCATATCCTTTTTGAACAAGCTGTTCACTAAGTTCAGCAACATACACATTTTGGCCACCATTATCTACGCCTCCCAGGATGGCTAAAGGTGAAGCATGGTCGCTGATAAAAGCTACTTTTTTCTTCATAGGTTTTCTGTTTATACTAAATCGAAATGATATTTCCGTTGCTAATTGTTATTATTAAATTTTGTATTTCTGTTTGCGTGTAAGGTGTAATAAATTTTAGGTGAATATTTAATGTGCGTTTTTTCGTGTAATACGTATACTGCTGATGCATGATTCAAAAAAATTATAAATTATAGTGATTTAAAAATGATGCCGTGTTTTTTTATACTGTTTAGAAGCGTTTCTTTTTTGTTGTACATTAAAGTGTAGAGTCACATCTACAAACTTCTTTTGACGAAGGCAGAGAAGTAGAAAGTTGTTTACAATTTCATTTTAATTTTTCCACAACATATTAACCCAACCAAAGGAGTTATAGTCATTTATTTAGCAGGCTATTGCAGTTTTTAGAACTTTTTCAATTAATACCGGCATGACCCGGATATGAAACGTGATTCAATAAAGAAAGAACAATGATTATAAACAAATAGGTATGCTTGTTACCAAAAAATTGGCATATGTTTTTACGTATGTTAAATAACGGATCAATAAATTATACATAGGATTTAAGTTAATGCTGCTTTTATACAATCTTGATTTTTTATGGTTAATAAAATTTTTGAAACGACAGGTATTGCTGAACTATCTGTTGTGATAGCAACTTATAAGAGACCGACATTACTTGCAAGGTGTTTACGAGCTCTTTTGAACCAGTCCCTTGATTATAACCAGTACGAAATTATTGTTGTGTCAGATGGACCTGATAAGCAAGCACTTGAAGTGGTGAG
>DATBFI010000186.1:0-3002 GCA_036558585.1 Chitinophagaceae bacterium | reverse complement strand
AAACAAAAGAAGCAAAAGGTTTGTTTGCGGGAATGGCAGCACATGCTATGTTACCCTTTTCAAAAGTCGCCACATCAGCTATTGCGTTAGTGTTGATGGTTACAGCCCATGATCGTGGATGGCCCGTGGCAAAAGGTGGCTCTCAAAAAATTGCGGATGCACTGGCAGCTTATTACACTTTCCTTGGCGGCAAAATTCAAACAAATTTTAACGTTACATCTTTGAAGGAACTTCCTTCTTCGCATGCCGTACTGTTTGATATAACCCCAAAACAATTATTAAAAATTGCGGGACACAAATTTTCTTCTTTTTATAAATGGCAACTGAATAAATACATATATGGAATGGGTGTTTATAAAGTAGATTATGCTTTAGCTGAGCCCATACCATTTACCGCTCCGCAATGCAAAAAAGCAGGCACGGTCCACCTCGGTAATACAATAGAAGAAATTGCTTTGAGCGAACATCTTTCATGGAAAGGAAAACATCCCGACAGGCCATTTGTATTGCTTGCACAGCAAAGTTTGTTTGATGCATCACGGGCTCCCGAAGGAAGGCAAACTGCATGGGCATATTGCCATGTGCCAAATGGTTCAACAAAGAATATGACGAATATTATCGAAGCACAAATTGAACGCTTTGCGCCCGGGTTTAGAGATTGCATCCTCGCAAAACATGAAATGGACAGTGAAGCAATGCAAGAATATAATTCCAACTATATTGGTGGTGATATTATAGGTGGCGCACAACTCATTAGTCAATTATTTACCCGGCCAGCTTTGCGGTTATCACCTTATAAGACTTCCGCAAAGGGTCTTTATATCTGCTCATCTTCTACACCACCCGGGGGCGGTGTTCATGGCATGAGCGGCTACTATGCAGCAAAAAAAGCATTGAAAGATTTATTCAAAATTCATATTGATTAAATTCCTGCATGTGAAGTGCATGCACTGTTTTATAAGTTCAGTACCGGGGAAAGATAATCAGGCAGTTGTCGCGTTGAACTTGTTGTTTCTTGTTGTTAACTTTTTTACTGTTTTTATTTCTTAAAACAACAATACGTACTTTTACAGTATAATTTAAATGGCATGCGTACAGTGTTAATATTGGTTGTGTTGATCGCCTCCATATCAGTAAAAGCACAAACCTTTTTCCCGGGAAGTTTTGTAGATTATACACAGAGGCAGGCTTTTGTAAATGACAGCGCTGCTAATAATAAATGGTTTTTAAATAAATACGGTGGTATTTCAACCGGTTTTAGTTTTTTTAGAGGTGGCAATGCAACTACTGTAGCTGTACCTGTTGGGTTGCAATTAAACCGCAGGCTTAACAACAATTTGTATGCCTTTGCCGGTGTATCTGTAGCACCTGCCTATGTTAACTTTAATCACACTTTTCTCTCAACTGATATTAATAGAACCTCGCAAAAAAATACATTTTTGCAATCCGGCAGTTTCAATATGTACTCAAGAGCAGAGCTGGGGCTTATGTACATCAATGATGAGAAAACTTTTTCTATTTCAGGGAGCATAGGAATTGAAAGAAGCACTTATCCGTATGCTTATCCTGTATTTCCATACAACCAAATAAACAACAAAACTTCAGGTCCTGTTGTCTCTCCAACCAGGTAGGTAAGATTGCTCCTTGTGTCTAACTTCTGAGAGATGTGGTTTTAAATTTGCATGTGTAATTTAACCAGGTCAATTATAGTGTCAGTTAAAACAATTGTATTAATATGAAATTATTGGTACTCTGCTTTATTTTGTTGTTGCCCTTTGCAGACAAACGAAAACCAGGAAACCCGCTTGACCATTTACCAAAGAATATTAAATTATTAACCCATTTTGGAGAAAGAGCGGATTTTTCTCCCGATAATAAATCTGTAGCTTTTATGTCAAAAAGTTTTGGCGATGCAATGGAGGTAGATCTGAAAACACAAAATATAAAATGCCTTACCTGTAATGTGCCTGCAGCAGCATTTCTGCGTGTAATGCATTTACCTACGGGCGATTTTATACTTATTGGCCCTGATCATTTTGAAAATATACAGGTTAGCAGGTCGCGGGATAACGAACTATGGTTCCTTGGTAAAGAACCGGGAGCCAGGCCGGTAAAACTTGGACAGAAAATGAGTGAGGGCGCAGCAATTTCAAAAAAGAATTTAAAAATCGCTTTTGCATTAAATCATGAGCAGGACCAGGATATTGCGCAAGGCGCTTCGCGAATTGTTATGGCTGATATAGATCTTTCAGGCTCCGCACCGAAGCTGTTGAATAAAAGAACTGTTTACGAAAGCAAGAGTCGGGATTGCAATCTTGAGGCTCAGGATTTTTATGACAATGATACCAAATTGACCTTTGTTTGTTATGAACCAAACAACCAGGCCTCAGTGATGGGAATTAATTTGCAAACAAACGAGGTAACAAACTTTTCTAAAGCTCCGGGAACATATAATGAAACAGAAGGTATTTTCCCTGATGGATTATACACTTGTGTAGAATCAGACAGGCAATGTCAATGGCTTGGCGGAGAGCCTGGCCCGGGAAACATTGATATTTGGAAATTACGACTCGATGGAACAGGAAAAGATTTTGTGCGATTGACAAATTTTAATGATTACATCGGCGGCAAAGCCTCAAACCCTGTGGTTTCAACTGATGGTAAATACATGGCTTTTCAATTGGCAAAAACTACCGATCCGGCGGGAGTAGGTTATGGAATTCTATTATATCAATTTAAGGAATAAAATACGCTGCAGTCTTTAGTACTACCAAAAATCATGAACTTTATTTTATAAAAATATTTTTCAGTAATTTTTTACAGTTCATTTTATAAACTAACCTCAATGCAATTAAAAATTTTTTATTTACCTGCAATACTGTTTACAGCGTGTTCATTCGGATGTATGAATAATGCAAACAATAAGTTTTCACCCATTAACAATCCTGGCGGAGATTCTGCGCAACTTCCTCCGGTGGAAACGGGAAAGGCAAATACGGATT
>DATBFI010000185.1:0-14409 GCA_036558585.1 Chitinophagaceae bacterium | reverse complement strand
AAAATCTGGCAAGCACCATTCCATTCCGTTTTAAAATGCACAAGCAGTAAGCTTAAATTTGCAGCGAGTTCTTTTTTCAGTTCTTTTCCTGTAATATGAAAGTTCATTGTTTTGATTTTGCAACTCATCTAAGCCAATCAGCATGCCGAAAATTTTTATGCAAAGACGAAACTCGCTGAAAGGCCTTACTACACAGCATTATAAAAAATTCCGCTTTAACATTTTGTAAATTTCAATGCTAAAAAAACTCCCAATATTTTGGGAGAGTCCCAATATTTTGTGAGAAGTGAGCTGGGAATTATTAGAAATTAAATGGATTTATAGGAAGAAATGTGTTCATCCTAATCTCTAAAATTCCCTAATTATCGTTTTAGATAACTTTCTCATTCGTGTAATCCAGTTGACACCACTTGCTTTTTTGCTAAAATATTTTTACGAGGAATTTTTTGAAAGGATACCTGTTCGCATTCGTAATTAACTAATTCCTTTTTCCTTCACCACAAAAAAGTTTATGAAGATTCAAAAAGCGATTCAAAACGTGTTTGTACAACTAAGCGACTCATTGCGCCAATTAAGCAATGAAGAATACACACAAAAGTGTCCTGCTTTATTTAATGCAACTATTGGTCAGCATGTAAGGCATATTATTGAACTGTTTATTTGCCTTGACCAGGGCTATGAAAAAGGTTTAATTAATTATGAAAAAAGAAAACGCGATTACACCATTGAAACAAACAAAGATGTTGCGATTGAGTTTCTACAACAAATTCCTGTTAAGTTTTACAGGCACGACAAGAACTTCCTTCTTGAAGCAACGTTTGATGAGCATTCAAACGAAACCATACTGATTTCCAGCAATTATTTCCGTGAACTGGTATATAATTTGGAGCATACTGTTCATCACATGGCACTGATAAGAATAGGCATTAATGAAGTATCTGCCGTAAAAGTGCCGGAAGAATTTGGTGTAGCGTCATCAACAATAAAATATAAAAAAACAGCACAGGCAGCTTAAGATTTTACGATGAAACAGTTAATAAAAGTTTTTTATTGGGGAGCGGTGATAAGTTTTTTAGGTTCATTACCATTAGGCGTTTTAAATGTAACTGCAACACAAGTGTCAGTTGAAAATGGTGTAAAGAGTGCATTTATATTCTCTATCGGAGCAATGATTGCAGAGCTGATATATGTATTCATCACTTTGCGCGCCATGAATTCGATAAGCAAGCGAATAAAGCTTTTCAGATTGTTTGAATGGATCACTACTGTTTTAATTCTTTTACTTTCCATCAGTAGTCTAATTGCGGCAATCAATATGCAAAAAATTTCGTCCGTTGTTCCTGCTGAAACATCTGATGCTTTTCTTAGTGGAATGTTGTTGAGTGCGCTTAACCCTTTACATATTATCTTCTGGTTTGGGTGGAGCACAATTCTCATCGAGAAAAATATTTTACATACAAACAAGAGGAACTACAATTTCTACACAAGCGGGATCGGTTTAGGAACAATAGCCGGTTTTGCAGTTTTTATTTACGGGGGAAATTATATTATCCATCAGCTTTTGTTCAACCAAACATTGATCAATTGGATCATTGGCATTGTTCTTTTGATTACTGCGGCAGTGCAAGTATATAAAATCAGGAAGAAGCCATTGATGAAGCTGATGAGTCTAAAGTGAGGGCTCCCGTGTTAGATCCCTCCTAACGTTGGGATGACAAAGTCAATGAATTAAAAGCTGATGAATAGAACTTCAGCTTTACTATAAACAATTGCTTGTCATGCCAAACTGCCTGCCGGCATGCAGGGAATGAGGTATCTGTTTTCTTTGATGAATAAAATCAATGAAAGTAAGAGTGTTGACGCAACGAAAGTTTAATTCAGATTCTTCAGCCCGTTCATAAAAAAATCAAACGATCCTTACCGGTCTTTTTATTCCAAGCTTTTTCATTCTGGCTTCGAGTGTAGTTGCATTCAATCCAAGAATTCTTGCAGCTCCTTTTTCCCCGCTTACTTTCCATCCGGTTTTTTCAAGGGCATCGACAATATGCTTCCTTTCCGCATCTTCCAATGTTGTGAAAGAAATTTTTTTATCTGTTTTCTTTTCTGAAGGGATCCATTCACCATATTCCAGAGTATTGCCACTACTCAATATCAGCGCCCGTTCCATAATATTTTCGAGTTCGCGAATATTACCGGGCCAATCATACTTCATTAAAGCATCCATTGCCTTTTGCGGAATGTTCGTAATCTTCTTGCCAATTTTTGCTTCATACTTCTGGCAAAAATGTTTTACAAGCAGAGGAATATCTTCCTTTCTTTCACGCAGGGGAAGACAATGGATGGGAAACACGTTGAGGCGATAATATAAGTCTTCGCGAAATTCTTTTTTCTCGATTGCCTGCTCAAGATTTCGATTAGTTGCTGCAATTATCCGCACATTTACCTTCATCGTTTTTGGATTTCCAAGCCTTTCAAATTCTCCTTCCTGCAAAATGCGCAAAAGCTTTGCTTGCAATTCAACAGGCAGCTCGCCAATCTCATCAAGAAAAACAGTGCCGCCATCAGCAAGTTCGAATCTTCCGATTTTTCTTTCCAGCGCACCGGTAAATGCACCCTTTTCATGACCAAACAATTCGCTCTCGATAAGATTTGCAGGCAAAGCAGCGCAATTTACTTTTACCAAAGGTCGCTTGCTCCTGTTGCTGATATTGTGCACCGCCCGTGCAAGTAATTCCTTCCCCGTGCCGGATTCACCAAGAATTAAAACCGTCGCATCTGTTGCTGCAACCTGTTCAATATGCCGCAACACTTTTTTAAATTTCAGGCTGTGGCTAACGATCTCATCAAAATTGTAGCTCAGTTTTATTTCTTCCTGGAGGTATTTATTTTCGGCAGCTAACTGGTTTTTCAATTGTTCGATCTCTTTCAGTCGCAGCTTCAATTCTTCGTTTGCTTTTTGCAATTTTCTTTCTGCTTCAATCCTGTCAAGCTCTGCGCCTGCACGGGCTGCAAAGATTCTTAAAATGGCAGTTTGATTTTGGTCTTCACGCATAGGTATCCTGTCAAATGCAGCGATGTTGCCAATCACTTTGCCTGTTGAAGGACTATAAACAGGAACAGCAAGCCATGACTGTATTCCTTTTTCACGGGGAAATTTTTGTTCCAGGTTATTCGAACAAAAAAATTCTCTTCCTTCCATTACGATCTCACAAGGTGTTCCTTTTGTATCGTATTCGATAAATTCTTTCACCTCCTGCCTGTCAACATAAGAAAGCATGCGCAGCCTGGTTTTATCATCATTCACGCATTGCACAACAAAAGAATATCGAACATCGAGCGTTGCAGTAATATATTTTGCAAGCTCCACGAAATAATCTTCACCCGTTAAACCAGCAGTTCTCTCCGAAATTGTTCTCAAAAAATTTTCTTCCAGTTTTTTCTGTCTTATGTCTCTTACAATGCTGCAGGTATAAGCTTTGCCTTCAAACTCTATATAATTTTGAGTAATCTCAATTTCTTTCATTGTTCCGTCCTTGCATTGCAGCATCGCTTCCCGTACAACTTTCTTTTCTGCTTTCAATTTGTCCCAGATTTGTTGCCAGTTGCCTGTGTTTATAGATTTGTTCAAATCAAAAACGTGCATTTTCAACAACTCATCTTTTGAGTAACCTGTTAGTTCGCAGGTTTTATTATTTACCTGCCATATATAGCCATCTTCGCCGAGCCAGAAAAGCGCTTCGCGCAAATTCTCAAAAGTGAAATGATAAAACTCAATTTCCTTTAACCGGTTTCTTATTTCTTCATTTTTTTCCTCCAACTGTCTTTCAGCTTTCATCCGCTCCAATTCCGCCGCAATACGCGAAGCAAAAATTTTGAGAAGGGCAATATGATTTTTTTCCTCTGTAACGGGGTTAGGATCTGTCACAGCTATATGGCCTAACATTTCGCCTGTAGAAGGACTGATGATCGGTACTCCCATATACGCCTCAATTCCTTTTGCTCCTGAAAAATATTGTTGTACACAGGCAGGCATAAAATAAGGCTCCCCCTTCATCAGCATTTGACAGGCGGATTCATTGGTATTGTATTCAATGTTATCCAGGACCGTTTCACCTTCTACAAAAACAATTGTTCTCAGCCTTTCTTTACCCGGATCAGTACACTCTGCTATGAAGCAATATTTCATTTTTAACAACCGGGCAAGTTTTTTCGGAAGTTCTACCAAAAAGTCATGTCCTGTAAAACCTGAAGTAGCTTCAGATATTATTGAAAGCAGGTTATTCTCAATTATTTTTTTTTCGTTTTCTGACATGTGTAAATAAATGACACTTTAAAAATACCGCATTTTTTTAAGCCGGAACCCCGGGATAATTCAATCTCTGAATATGATGAAACAAGCTGTTGTGTTCTAAATGAACCCCGTATAAATGAGGAGCTAATTGTCACCCGGCCGACATTCAAAAGAAACTTGTTTATATATATTTGGTTGACTGGCAAACAAAATATCTTAAACAATAATTCAAGTTTATGGAAACGTATACCAGTTCAAGAACTTCTTCAACTGATAGAGACCTTGTGCAGGTTGCAGGTGAACTTGGCGCAATAATCGGTAAAAATACAGATGAAGAAGAGAAGAACCGAAAACTGTCCAAACCTGTTATCAATGCTTTGAAAGAAGCCGGGTTATTTAATTTGTATCTTCCGAAATCACTCGGTGGTTTTGAAGCTGATCCCGTAACTACCGCAAAAGTGGTGGAAGAAACAGCGCTCCACAATACTGCTGCCGGATGGGCTTTGATGGTCGCCAACACATCAGCATGGTGGTGCAACACGTTGCCTGAAAAAGGGATTGAGGAAATTTATAAAAACGGGCCTGATACATTGATTGCCGGCGCCTTTCATCCGCCCATGAGGGCTTCCCGTGTTGACGGAGGATATCAAATTAACGGCAGAAGCCCGCTCACAAGTAATGTACATGAAGCAAAATGGATTTTTGTTACCGCACTTGTTATGGAGGAAGGAAATATAAAGATGAATAACGGCATACCTGAAGTGATCGGCGTTTTTATGAATCCGCAGGATTGTCAAATAATTGATACATGGTACACTTTAGGTATGAAAGCTACTGACAGTAATGATGTTGCTGCAGAAGATGTATTTGTACCCGATCACCGGCTTTACCCGCTTATTCCCGGTTTAAAAACTAACTCGTATTATAACGGTATTCTCTACAGGTTTGCCGCGGTTGGAATTAGTATAACATCTCTTATTGCGCCTGTGTCTCTTGCTGTTGCGCGGAATGCAATAAATGAATTGAAAATGATGGCAGAAAAGAAAACGCCTCTTGGTTCTGCAGTGTCGATAAGAGAACGCGGAACGGTACAGAGAAAATTAGGGATGGCCGAAGCATGTGTTCAATCAAGCCGTGCATATTTGTACCACACGCTCGAAGAATGCTGGAATAAAACATTGGCCGGAAAAAAATTATCACTTGATGAGAAAGCGGGATTGTTATTGGCCGCTGTACACACAAACCAAAGTTGCCTCCAGGCAGTAGATTTAATGTATTCCGCCGCAGGCAGCAGTGCAATTTATCTCAAAAATAAATTAGCGCATTACTTTACAGATGCACAGGTAATAAGACAACATGGTTTTCTTAATGATAGCCGTTATGAAACAGTAGCCCAGGTTTATTTTGGTCTTCAACCTGATCTGCCGGTAATAACATTTTAATAAAAATAATCAGTACAAAGGAAGCTCGAAAGCAAAAGAGCTTCCTTCGTTTATACGGCTGTTTAAAACAAGAGATGAGTTATGCAGATCGAGGATCCTTTTTGCTATCGTTAATCCAAGACCAGTATTGTTTTTGTATTTCGCAGAATTGTGGCCTTTATAGTATCGCTCAAACACGTGTTCTTTTTCACTCTCTGAAATACCTGCGCCGGAGTCTGAAACACAAACCCGGATCCCTTTTCCTGCTTTGCTGGTTTGAATAAGAATATGTCCACCCGCCGGCGTAAACTTTAGAGCATTATCAATGAGGTTTTGCATTACCCGTTCGATCAAAGACACATCTGCAAATACCTGTTGTGGCTCTTTTGAAAGTTTAGTGTTAAGTGTGATTCTTTTATCTTTTGCTAATAATTGATATTTGTTGCTGATATCGCTAACCAGTTCACTGATAAAAAACGGCTCTTTTACAGGTTGTACCTGGTTGGCTTCGAGCTTTGACAATTCAAATAATTCATTTACGAGTTTTTCCAGCTTTTGTGTGCTATCGTAAATCGTATTAAGATAACGTTTGCGATCTTCACCGGGTATTGTCCTTTCCTTCATAATCAGGGTTTCAATATAACCGTGCATAATAGAAATGGGCGTTCGCAAATCGTGCGAAATATTGGCAATCAGTTCCCGCCGAAGCACCTCTACTTCTTTTAATTTTTCAAAATTCTGCGTCAATATATCGGCCATCTCATTAAACATTCGCGATAGCTCTTTAACGTCCCCGGTGGAGTGCATTTTAATACGGGCACTTAAATCGCCCTGCCTGAATTTCTGCATTACTTCGATCACCTTCTGCAGGTTTTTTGTGATTAGCCAAATAATTATCAAACCACTTGCTAAAGCAACCAGCAAGGTTACCAGCATTGCCCTCGTGCCTATCTGAAGCATGTAATCTGATAGAAAATATTTTGCGGCACTGTCGTACTCTTCGCTGGCCAGCACTACATAAATATAACCGGTCAGGACCCCGTCACTTAAAACAGGCGCAGCAGAAAATACTTTTTGCAGGCCGGGATGTCTCGGATCATCACCTGTTACAAATTGTTTCCCTTTCTTTTCAATGAATTTGTAAACAGGAAACAGGTTTATATAACCTAAAACAATTTTTTTCGCCGGTGCGTAATACGATAAGATCTTCCCGCTTGTGTCCAGTAAATACACTTCGAGGCCTGGATTAATGACCATGATGTTATGGAACATTTCCGCCATTGCTGTGTCATTAACTCTTCCATTTTTAAAAGGAGCAGAATGAGCCGCGATGTCGCTGGCTGTATTGCGATTGAGCCGTTGGTTCACTTCCTGAAAATAAATGCCTGATGAACGAGCTGTAATATATACATACGCCAATCCTACCAATCCAAGTATAATAAGGAAAGCAGCCGAAATTCGCCAATAAAGACTGCTGAATAATTTTTTATCTGCACTCATACTTTTGCATTTGTCAGATTTCATCAGTGAACCGATAACCTATACCCCAGCTTGTAAGAATAAATTTTGGGTGTGAAAGATCTGATTCAATTTTTGCACGCAGCCTGTTAATATGCGAATTGACTGTATGTTCGTAGCCATTGAACTCATAACCCCATATTGCATTGAGCAGAGCCTCTCTTGAATAACTTCTTCCGGGGTTGGTAATAAAAAGATATAAGAGGTCAAACTCCTTGGGCGTTAATTCTACCTTTGTTTGCCCGAGCATCACTTTCCTTTTCACCGGGTCAACGGAAAGAGAGTCGCAGGTAATAATCCTGTCAGGCAATGGATTGTTTTTATTTATTTCTGTTCTTCGTAAAATGGCTTTAATTCTTGCAATCAATTCGCGAATGCTGAACGGCTTCGTTAAATAATCATCCGCACCTGTCTCCAAACCAATTATTTTATCTATTTCTTCTGACCGCGCGGTAAGCATCATAATGGGTGTTGTGTTTTTTTCAAGTCGGATTTTTCTGCATATTTCTACGCCATTCATATCAGGCAACATAATGTCAAGGATAACCAGGTCGAACTTATTATTCAATGCCAGATGCAAACCCTCTTTCCCGCTGAAAGCTTTTGTGCTTTCACAAAAAATATCTTTTAAATGGATGTCAACCAACTCCACAATCTGTTCATCGTCCTCTATGAGTAATATTTTTTTCCTCATTTTTCAATGCTATTGTAAGCATGATGTTTCTTTAAAAAATGATCAATTAAAAGTCAAACCTATCGGTATCAGATCACGAAAAGATCACGAAAGCATAACGTTTCAAAAATGTATTGAAATTTAGCAAACCAATACTGCGTCGTATTGTCGGCTACGTGACAAACTCGGGAAGTTTCACAATTTAATTTGCCATCAATTTGTAAATGATCCTGCTGATAGATATTATGCTCCTTTAGGACTATTGTTTGCAGCAGTTTGCCCGATTTACATTCTGCTAAAATAAATTGTCCGATATCGTGTAATTGATAATTATCTTATTACAAAATGGAAAGAAATAAAGTCAGCGATCAAGTAAAGAATCCTTCGATAGATCGGCGAGATTTTATTGCCACAACTGTTTCGGCAATGGCAGTAACTACCTTAGCCACATCACCACTTAATTTGTTCTTTGCCCGAACGGGCGGGATCAAGGCGATAGCGTTCGATGCTTTTGCAATTTTTGATCCCCGGCCTCTCTTTGCTCTTGCCGAAAGCATGTTTTCAGAAAAAGGGAAGGAACTAAATAATGTGTGGCGTACAAAACAATTTGAATATTCATGGTTAAGAACTGTCGGAAACAAATACAAAAATTTTCGGGAGGTAACTGAAGACGCTTTGATCTATGCGGCAAAACAGACCGATGTTGTTCTGTCAAATCAAAATAAAAAGGAGTTGATGGAACAATACTTCAGGCTTAACACCTGGACAGACGTTTTGCCTGCATTGGAAGCATTGAAACAAAACGGAATAAGGCTTTCATTTTTATCAAATATGACCCGGGAAATGCTTGATTCGTGCATTCGTTATTCAAAAACGGAAAATTATTTTGAGTGTGTTATTAGCACGGACAGTGCAAAGACATATAAACCGAGTCCAATTGCCTACCAATTAGGAATAGACACTTTGAAACTGAAGAAAGAAGAAATTTTATTTGTTGCATTTGCAGGGTGGGACGCATCCGGAGCAAAATGGTTTGGATATCCTGCATTTTGGTTAAATCGTTTATCAGTACCACCCGAGGAATTAAATACAATTCCTGATGGTATAGGTAAGAGTATGAACGACCTGGCAGATTTTATAAGGCAATAAAATTTACACACTAAAATAATTTCTGAATTTAAAACACATAATATGGAAAAGTTTGCAATCCTGGCGAGGGTCGAAGCTAAAGCCGGGAAAGAAAAAGAAGTATTGGCATTCTTAAAATCTGCGTTAAACCTTGCAAGGGAAGAAGCGGGTACAATTAGATGGTATGCTTTACAATTAGGTCCGTCAACCTTTGGGATTTTTGACACATTTGAAACTACAGAAGGACGCCAGGCCCATTTGAATGGGCAGATCGCCGCAGCACTTATGGCTAATGCTGCGGAATTACTTAGTAAGGAACCATCAATTGAAATGGTAGATCTGGTAGCGATAAAATAATACTAAGATTTGACGTGTTATATTTTGAATTAAACAATCCTTTATCTCTCTCCTTGCTATGTTTCGACAGGTTCAACGTGATAAAAAACTGCCAGCGTGAGCCTGTCAAAAGCGCCGTGGAACAAGCTTTTTAAAGGTAGGGGCGCAACGTGTTCGATTTTAAATCACAATAGGTAATTTTAGTCTTATTAGTTCGCTCATAACAGGCGATTAATAATAAACCTGTTTTCAAAAAGAAGAAAACCACTGTTATTCAGATGCTGATTAAACAGTGGTTTATTGAAATAACCTTATTTGTGAAATACTATTCTTTGTCTTTTAGTTGTGGCCAGTTTTTGTCTGCCTGGTCTATCCTCTCCATTTGATTTTTATTCCACTTCTGTTTCACATCAAGGCTATAGTTTAAATATAACTTCCCGTTTACGATTGTCCATGCATTAGGGTCGGTTGGCGCTTTATGTCCTTCGGACATTCCATAAGCACAGTATCCTCCGTACTGGGGTGCATATTTTTCCGGACTTTTGGAGAACACATTCAAATTCTCGCTGGAAACAAAATACCATTTAGCGTTGTTCCAGTCATAAGACAACTTTTCATTTCCCTTTACAGGTTTTCCTTCTTTAAAATAGGCCACAGGATCATAACCGTTAATAGCTGTACCCGATAAATTAAATACTTCTGCTTTTTGAGCAATTAAACTTGTAGTACCTGCAATAAAAAATAACGCGATCAGAATCTGTTTTTTCATGTAATCAAATTTTTGGTTAAAAATAAAATCTATTGGAGGTGTTGTTTGTCAGGCGGTCGACAATTAAAATAATTTTGAAAGAATGCGCATAGTTGATCATACATCTGCGCGATCTGGCTGACTCATTGGATTGTTATAGTTAAAGATAATTTGTATTCATTTTTGCTTTCGCCCGGCAATACTTACTGTATGCCAACCACAGGACAGTTTACAGATCCTGCATCATTGACAAGGAGCGGTGCCGCGGTTGCACTCTGCAAATTCATCACATTATTAAAAGCTGAATTGTCGTACACTTTTACAGACCAAAGCGGCGAATAAGCCGGGTCTGATGGGATTGTTGAAATTACATTATGTGTCTGGGTGCTTCCTGCTTCGGTTTTAAACCCAGAACCAGGGCCTCCGTTTGGCAAATCCGGATTTATATTGAAGCTTACATAAATAGGCACTAATGGAACATTACCCGTCGAAGTAACAGAAATCGCTTTCTCGGAAAAGCTAAAATAATATACTACTTTTCCTTTGTACCAACCTTGTGTAAGGCCTGTGCTTTCATTTGAGAATCTTTTTGAAGCCGTAGATCCCTTAGGCACAACAGGGCAATTAACCAGGTCCTTAGTTTTAATAATCGGATAGTGTGCTGCAAGAATTTCCTGGTAACTGGTGACCGTATTTGCAACATAATTTGCAGGCACAGTAACTTTATATACTTGCCAAAAATCATTATAACTTGAATCACCAGGTATCACATCAATAATATTGTTTCCCGCTACCGGAGTGGATCCACCCTCTTTGAAAAGTATCCAAATGGGTGCCGGAATTGTGCGCTGAACATCAAAATTGTAATAATCAACTTTCTGACCTGAATTTGTCAAACCTCTTGTTATAAATGGGCTCTTATCAAAATCAACAGGCGCATTAGCGGCAGGAAGACCATTGGTGGCTGTACGTACCTGTAAATGTCCTGCTGCAGCACTGAATCTGTCAATGGAAACTACTTCCGCAGTGTTGGGATCTTTTGGAGCCGGGGCAGGCTTATTGTCATCCTTATTACATGCAGCAAGAAAAATAACGCCAGCTAAAAGGATGTGAATTTTTTTGAAATTTCTACTCATAGGTTATGCTTTTTATTTCGACGCAAAACAACAAACCTTTTATCTCAAAAGCATTGCAGAATTATAACAAAAGTATCACGCCGTTATTATCAGGGATTCACGCTAAATGAAAGAATTTTTATCACCGCCATTTTTATACCGTGTTGAAAAAATTTAGTTGGCATATCCCTGGTGACCTGGAATTTTTTTTGAATGACTTCTACCTGCATGAACAAGCTTAAAGACGAAGCAAGAATATGTTTGTAGTTTTGAGAATAAAAGTTATTCATAAAAAATATAAGATTTTGAAAGGTGATTTGTTGAACCAGTTTACCCCAGATCACTTTACGATGGAAAATGACACAAACGAATGAAAGGAATTTCAACTGTACATAAAGATTTATTTCGCTCTTATACAATCGGGCATTTTATTAATCAGGCAACGAGCTTAACAGAATTTGAAATAACATTCTTTGAAGAGATGGAAGAGCCTGATATTGATGAAGTACATAAACATACTTTTTATGAAATACTTTGGGTAGATGAAGGAAACAGCAGGCAAACTATCGACTTTCAATCTTATGATCTTCGGCCTAAAAGTTTGTTTTTTATCTCACCGGGGCAGGTCCATGAATTTGAATCATGGCAAGGTTTGAAAGGTGGAACAATTATGTTCACGGAAAGTTTTTTTCTTCAAAACCAACAAAACAAGGACAAGCTTTTCGAGCTAAGTTTTTTGGATAATGTATATTTTAATCCTAATCTTTTATTGCAATGCCAGGATTACATCACTTTCAGGAACTACATTGATCTGTTGGTAGCCGAAAAGAAAAGAGCTATACCGAACGAAGAAATTTTACAATCGCTATTACATATTTTGCTTTTACAGGTTCAGCGCAGTATAGAAAGCAATGAAAATATAAACATCGCAAAAAGAAATATCATATTGTTTAAGCAATTCAAAAATCTACTGGAAAACAATTTCACGGAAGCATTAACATCATCCGATTATGCCGGCAAATTAAACATCACCCAACACCATTTAAACAGGATAGTAAAAGAGATCACCGATAAAACAACGACGGAAGTAATTAAAGCGAGGACTATTCTCGAAGCCAAGCGCCTGCTTATTTTTACAGATCTTTCCGTGTCTGAAATATCGGTAAAGCTTAATTATTTTGATTCATCTTACTTTTCAAAAATCTTTAAATCCGAAACAGGAAGAACGCCGGTAGAATTCAAAACACAAATGTCCGAAAGATACCGAATAAGGTAGGTTTCGTTCTAACAAATCCTTTTCACTTAACAGCATTTTTGTATCGTCAATTTTGACATGATAATTTAATTCAAAAGAAATGATACAAGAAGCAGTTAAGTGGACATTTGAACCCAGCCATTGTAAGATCGGGTTCAGCATAACACATTTCGGAATTTCTGAAACAGAAGGTTTTTTCAGGAAATTTGATGGGACAATCAGCACAGAAACAGATGATTTTTCTGACGCAGAAATAGAGCTTATAATCGATGTAAATAGCATTGATACCCAGGATAAAGACAGAGACAATCACTTGAGGTCTGCTGATTTTTTTAATGCTGAACAGTTTTCAAACATTTATTTTAAAAGTACAAGGATGGAAATTATTAAGGCAAACCAATACAAAATGTATGGCGACCTGTCAATGCTTGGCATAACAAAACAAATAGCTTTAAATGTTGATTTTGGAGGGATTGTAAAAAAAGATCCTTTCGGAAATACCAAAGCAGGATTCCTTATTACCGGGAAGATCAATCGTAAAGACTGGGGTATAGTTTGGAATACAAGTCTTGATTTTGGCGGTGTAGCTGTTGGTGAAATTGTAAAAATTAAATGTCACATAGAGCTTTTGAGATCATAATGAAAAATCTTAGTTACAGGATAAGTAAGCTTGAATCAGAAAATGATATACCGTTTGACCTGTTATTGTTAGCCGACGAAACAATAGAAGCCATCGAAAAATACATTTATGATTCAGACGTCTATATTGTAACCGAAAATGCACAATTAAATCCAATTGCAGTAGTTGTTCTATTCAGAATCAATAATACCGAAATTGAAATTAAAAATATTGCTGTCTCAGAATCGTCACAGGGCAAAGGAATCGGAAGTTATTTAGTGGGTGAAATTAAAAAAATTGCTAAGAGAGAAAATTTCAATACCATAATAGTAGGAACGCCCGATTGTAGTTATAGAGAAATAAAATTTTATGAAAAAAACGGGTTCACAAAATTTGATATTAAAAAAGATTTTTTTGTAAAAAACTATCCCGAGCCAATAATTGAAAATGGAATACTGCTCAGAGATATGATCATCTTGAAATGGAATCTTTAAAAAATATGCATTCAATCATTGTCCACACCTCTGTCGCCTTCGGAGTCGTTGCTACTATTATTGTTATTTTTCTTACGGAACAAATCAAAATCTGTATCACCAAACTTATACGTGAATGTAAAGCGGAATGTTCTTACGCTCCAGCGACGATATGAATCCTGGTAAAAATCTTTGGTATCATAAATAGTCCCGAATTTTCGTGTATTAAAAATATCGTTCACACTAAAAGAAAGTGATGCTTTGTTCTTCAAAAATTCTTTACGCATAGCAAAATCAGTGACAAATTGTTGCTTCATTCTTCCCTGTGGAATTACACGCGGACCTTCATAATCAGCGATTAGCTGAAAACTTAAATTATTGAACAGCGTGCTTTTATTTACAATCCTGTAGTTAGTTATAAGCTTTGTTTCAAAATTAAAGCCCTTGTTGCTTAAGTTAATATTTTTCACGCTTGCTTTTGTTGTGCGATACTGCAGATCGAGATTGTACGTAACATCAAGTTGCTTTGCAAGTTTTTTCTGCAATGTAAATTCTGTACCCATCCGGTTGGTGTAACCTGCGTTGATATAAGTGTTTAAAATTGCATCAGGCGAGATAGCTGCATTGTTCAATTGCTGATAGAGTGAAGAGGAGATTGTATCACTATATTGGGTAATGTCTCCTACATTATTTTTGAAATACAACACAGCAAGAAAACTTCCGCTATTTTTATTGAACCTGTTGAAATAATTCAACTCAAAAGAATTTGTATACTCCGGTTTCAATGCCGGATTACCCACGCGAATATTTAAAGGATCGTTGACATCAACGA
>DATBFI010000184.1:0-6882 GCA_036558585.1 Chitinophagaceae bacterium | reverse complement strand
ACACGATGCGAACATTGAATGCTGTACTTTACAGCAAACAGAAAAGGGCATACGGAAAAAAGATGTGTTTAAAGTCAGCGAAATAGTTTAAAGGCTTCTCAGGATTTACAAAAATTTATAACGATCATAAAATTGTATTTTTAAATGCATCGTAATATTTTTCTGCTGCAATCTCCAAAGTATAATATGCTTTAAAAGTTTGAAGAGCATTATCTCCCAATTTCCTGTGTTCTCCTGTTTGTATGGTTTGAAGTATCTTCTCTCTTAACTCCTTCTCAAAGAACTCCATTTTGCTCTACATGTTTTGTTTTTGGTTGGATTGCACAAGAGGATTTAGTCAATAACATTGTAAGATCCTTAACCTGGTTGTTAAAGAGAAAC
The DNA here is from genome assembly GCA_036558585.1 of Chitinophagaceae bacterium. Lineage (GTDB taxonomy): Bacteria > Bacteroidota > Bacteroidia > Chitinophagales > Chitinophagaceae > DATBFI01. Next base: position 6,501 of record DATBFI010000184.1, on the reverse strand, counting down.
TTAATTTTATCCATCAAAAATAAGTTGTTATGAATTACGATGAATTTAGAAATGCAGGTCACTATTTAATTGACTATATCAGCGATTATTTGCAACAAGTTCAGGAAAGACCACTTTTTACAAATGTTGAGCCTGCTCTGCTCTATGAGCTTTTTGATGAAGCGGTTCCAGTTCATCAGTCGTCCCTGGCAGAAATACAAAAGATGATAGAGAAAAAATTAATGCCTTATTGCACTCATGTAAATCATGCGGGTTATATGGGTCTTATCACACCTACTCCTAATCCGGCAGGAATATTAGGTGATTTACTTGCTGCTGCATTAAATCAAAATCTGGGTGTTTATTCTATCGGCCCTTCAGCTGTAACAATGGAATTGCGTGTAATACGATGGCTCAATGATCTCATTGGTTATGAGAAGAGTGCAGGCGGCAATCTTACAAGTGGCGGCATGATGGCAAATTTTATTGGACTCAAACTGGCGCGGGATTTTACTACCGGGGATACGGCTCAACATGAAGGTGTGCAGGGGAAGTGGGCTGTGTATGTTTCAGAAGAGAGGCATATATCAATTGATAAATCGGTTGACTGTGCCGGCATAGGAAGAAAAAATTTGCGCGTGCTGCCCACCAATGAAAAATTTCAGGTGGATATTGAAGCGCTTGAAAAAATTTTGCAGGAGGATAAAGAAAAAAACATTCGTCCCCTTTGTATTATAGGGCTTGCTGGCACAACTAATCTTGGCGCGGTGGATGATCTTAAGAAATTACATGAGATAGCTGTTCGTGAAAAATGTTGGTATCATATTGATGCAGCATATGGAGGAGGCATGCTCTTATCAAAACAAAATGCGGGATTATTGCAAGGGTTGCATTTAGCAGATTCTGTTACCATTGATCCGCATAAATGGTTTTATGCACCGCTTGATGCAGGAGCTATCCTTGTAAAGGACCATCAGCGCTTAGCAACTTCATTTGGTATGCAACCTGCATATCTTACTGATCAAACTGCACAAAAGCAGGAGCGGTATCAATTTTATGTAAACGGCTTTGAGCAGTCGAAACGTTTCCGCAGTTTAAAAGTATGGATGAGCTTTCAGCATTATGGAAAAGATAAAATAGGGGAATGGGTTGATAACAATGTATCCCAGGCAAAGCATTTGCATAAACTTATTAGCATGAATAAAGATTTTGAATCAGCAACCGAACCTATGATGTCAGCAATTTGTATTCGTTATAAAGCACATGGATTGAATAATGAACAACTTACACGCTTGCATCATGAAGTAACTTCCCGCATTGAAAAAGAGGGCCATTTTTGGTTCGCGACTACAATGATGAAAGGTAAAACATGGTTCCGCATTAACCCAGTGAATATTTACACGACACTTCAAACAATGGAGGCATTATTTGATTCATTGCAACGGCATTGTAAAGAAACGGAAGAAAAGATGATGGAAATGGAGCGGGTGTAAGGCGTACGGGCATATCTTTAAAATCAAGTGCCATTTCTAAAAAACTGTGACAAAAATTCTGCATAGTATTTCAAAGTCCATAGAAGGATTTCGGTTTTTAATAAAATAAAGGGTACGCAAGTTAGAAATACAATAAACAATACCCAGAAAAAAATATATCTGTGCACGGATTATTTTGCTGTACCCGTTTAAAAAAATAGGGTGAAAGTATGTCTTCATTTTCTCTTACTACGTACAGGCTACGTGACGGTGATGTAATTTAATTGATCTATTTCATAAGCGTTCTGGTGTTGTGTCATAATAAGGGCATTTAGTTATATCATAAATAATCGGCTTGGGTCACATTGTGAATATAGATTTTACAAAATCAAAAAATAAATTAGGGATATACATACGAAGAAATAATCTTCCAAGAATAATCTTATCGGACACTCAAAAAACTTATGTTTGGGAAGGATTAAAATTTTTTAAAGCGCTTAAGCAGATTTTAAACCTATTACTGCTTTAAATATTATTGCTTTATTCTTCTAAAAATCCTGTGTGTGCAAACCTCTTTGGTTTTTATTATATACGTTGTTTTTTTTAACTGGCTGGTTACACGAATAACCTTTATCAAAAATGCAGGTCTGCAAACAGGGTGGCTAACAGGATTATTTTCATTAAAGATCATCGCAGGACTTGTATACGCATGGTTTTACTTACAACCTGTTTATTATGCTACGAGTGATACCTGGCGCTATTTCGAATTAAGCAAGGCTGAGACAGACTGGCTTTTAAAGGATCCGCCTGCTTTTTTAAAAGATATTTTTACAAACGGATATCAACAGACCGGTAATCTTTTTCTCCAGAACAATTCTTATTGGAACGATCTAAAAAGCAATATAATTATAAAACTCCTCGCACTATGTAACGTAGTTACATTTAAAAATTATTTTGCTGATATCGTATTTTTCAATTTTATATTCTTTTTTGGTCCTGTTGCTTTGTATCGGTTAGTTAAAGAACTTTTTTCAATAAACAGGCTTTTGCTTATAGCTTCAATTTTTCTTATTCCTTCCTTTTTGTTCTGGTGCAGCGGCATTCATAAAGATGGACTTATTTTTACTTGTATAGCCCTTATCGTATTTTATTTTTATAAACAAATTTTGAACAGGAAAATAAATCTTCCGTCCTGTATCATTTTAATTATTTGTCTGGCAGTTCTTTTTGCATTGCGCAACTTCATGGCAATATTACTTGTGCCAGCATTGCTGGTATGGTTCCTGTGTAATTTGGTTCCTTCCAAGGCGTGGCGAATTGCAATCACAATATATGGTGCCGGAGTAGTTTTGTTTTTTGTATCATCATACACATCTCCCCAAACAAACTTGCCTGGATATATCATTCAAAAGCAAAATGAATTCAAACAACTTTCTGGCAATTCAGCAATATCAACACCATCGCTTGAAGATAATTTGATCAGTTTTGTCAGGTTCCTTCCTACTGCTGTTGATATTGCTTTTTTTCGGCCGCATATAACTGAAATTCATAACAAAAGTTACATACCGGCGGTGGTTGAAATAATTTTATTATGGGGCGTTATCATCTCAACCTTCTTTATAAACAGAAAAAAAAATCAGCCGCTCCAGGGAACCGCTTTTATTATCTTCTGCATTTGTTTTTCTGTTTCGTTTTTATTGATCGCAGGATATACAATTACCTTTTCAGGCGCTATTGTTCGTTACAGGGCTGTTGTTTTACCATTTGTATTTATACCTGCTTTGGTAAGAATTAACTTATTAAAAAGGCATTTTTATTGATCTGTGAAAATGTTTAACGTTCAATTTGTATATTCAGCAAAATTTTTATTATGCCCGAGCCATGGCGCACCGGTAAGATTATTAAAATCGAAAATGCCGTTGAATCCGCGCTCACAAAGCGTTTCTGGATTGAAATTCCAGACATGGAAAGATTTGATTTTAAACCTGGACAATTTGTAACACTTGATCTTCCTATCCATGAAAAATTAGCAAAACGGATGAGAAGTTATTCTATTGCTTCTGCACCTGATGGAACGAATGTTATTGAACTTGTTATTGTTTTACTTGAAGGTGGTGCCGGCACGCATTATTTGTTTAATCACGTAACAGAAGGATCCGAGTTAATCCTGCGCGGGCCCCAGGGTGTTTTTACTTTACCTGCAGTTTTGGAGAGAGATTTATTCTTTATATGCACAGGCACTGGTATTGCACCTTTTCGTGCAATGGCACATTATATACAGCAACATAATGTGCCGCATAAAAACATTTACCTGATTTTTGGTTGCCGAAAATGTGGCGATGCTTTATACAGGGATGAAATGGTTACTTTATCAAATCAACTGGAAAATTTTTATTACCTGCCAACCTTTTCAAGAGAAGAACCAGTAGAAGGAAGAAAAACAGGGTATGTACATGCAGTTTATGAAGAGTTGATAACGCTGCATAAGCCTTCTGCCAGTTTCTATTTATGCGGATGGAAAGCTATGATCGATGATGCCAAACAAAAAATTGTATCTCTTGGCTATGATAAGAAAGATATTCACCAGGAACTTTACGGATAACTCAGGAAGTTTTTGACCCGATTTTTTGATTCACAGGATATGCACCATTTATTGATGATTTGCCATTTTTCAAATCGGAGATTTCTTTTTCAAGCGTCAGAATGTGGGAATGGTTTGAGAGCATTTCCTCTTCCAGACTTAGTATTCTTTTTTTATGCCGTGCAATGATTCCGGAGCGAAGTAGATAGCCTCCTATAAACCCTATCATAACGGCTAATACAATATAAACAATCAGATAAATGGGTGACGGATAAAAAAAATTTGCTAACTCTAACATACCTCATCAAACTTTTACTGCTTCTAAATAAAGATACGAAAATCGCTATTATTGTATTGGCGATTTTTAAGTTTACATAAAAAATGATGCCAGCTAATTCTTATAAAAAAGAATTTAGGATGAAATCAACTTTTAATTCAAAAACATCGCTTCTCATAATATTAATTTTAGAATTTCATCTTTCACACTTCTTATTGGAATACGCTCCTGGTTCATAGTATCCCGGCTGCGCAGTGTAACTGTTCCGTCTTCTTTTGTTAGCTGATCCACAGTAACGCAGTAGGGAGTGCCAATGGCGTCCTGTCTGCGATATCTTCGTCCAATCGTGTCTTTTTCCTCGTAAAAACAATGGAAATAAGGTTTACACTGGTCTGCAAGTTGCTTTGCTATCTCGGGCAGGCCGTCTTTTTTTACAAGGGGCAAAACCGCAAGCTTTACAGGTGCGATCTTAGCAGGTATGCGCAAAATGGCACGGGTATCATTTGAGCCATCCTTATTTGTAATTGTTTCTTCGTCATAAGCATGACTTAAGATGAGCAGGAACATTCTGTCTAATCCAATAGAAGTCTCAATTACATAAGGCACATAATGTTTGTTGATTTCATTATCGAAATAAGTCAATTTTTTTCCACTGAATTCCTGGTGGCGACTGAGATCATAATCTGTTCTTGAATGAATTCCTTCGACTTCTTTAAAACCTATCGGGAATTCAAATTCAATATCAACTGCCTGGTCAGCATAATGTGCCGGCTTGCTATGAATATGCCAGCGATATTTTTCTTTTGGAATACCCAAACTCAGATGCCAGTTCATCCTTGTTTCTTTCCAGTATTCATACCATTCCTTTTGCGTACCGGGACGAATAAAAAACTGCATTTCCATTTGCTCAAATTCGCGCATTCGAAATATAAACTGTCGTGCAACAATCTCATTCCGAAAAGCCTTCCCTGTTTGGGCAATACCAAAAGGGATTTTCATCCTTGCTGTTTTTTGCACATTCAAAAAATTAACAAAAATGCCCTGTGCCGTTTCAGGTCGTAAATAAATTTCATTTGCTTCTTCAGTTACGGACCCAAGCTGCGTGGAAAACATTAAGTTGAATGGGCGAACATCTGTCCAGTTATCTGTGCCGCTTATATCACAAACTATTTTATTATCCTCTATCAATTGCTTCAAACCACTATAATCTTCTTTTGTAAGTAATTCATCCATTGTTTTTAACAAGGCATATTCCTCTTCTTTCTTTCCTTCCAAAGCCAGCTTTTCAGCATGTGATTCAATAAGCTGATCCACCCGATAGCGCTTTTTGCTGTCTTTATTGTCAATCATGGGATCGCTAAAACTATCTACATGCCCGCTTGCTTTCCATATGGCAGGATGCATAAAAATTGCCGCATCAATACCTACAATATTGTCATTTAGTTGTGTCATGCTTTTCCACCAGTAATCACGGATATTCTTTTTAAGCTCACAGCCATAAGGGCCATAATCATATACAGCGCTTAATCCCTCATAAACTTCACTGCTTGGAAATACAAAACCATATTCTTTGGCGTGAGCAATTATCGCCTGGAACCTGTTTTCCTGTTGCATACTCATAGGGCGGCAAAGATAAATGATGAGCTTTTTTTATACAAGTGAGTTTTATCAGGAGCGATCAGTAATGAAAAGTAAATAATTATTACTTATTGCTGATCAACAGTAAAAAAGAAAATGTTTAGAAGTGTATGGTGTTTTAATGACAAAAAAAATTTTGTAAAAATGAACTAATTAATGCGTATAGTGATGATTGATAATTTATCTCCTTTTACTTTCATTAACATTGTAATGTTATAATCTTTAGCGGAACCCTGCAATTTACCGGTTATATACATGGTACCATTCATTTCACGTTGAGAAGTAAGATCAAATCCTTTAATATTATTTTCACTAAAGAAGTTCTTCACCGTAATAGTTGCCTGGGTTTTGCCGACGTTCTTTATTTCATCTTTTTCGGGAAGCTTAAGATCGATAAAATTATCAAAATAGCTGCTGAACTGTGATGCATTGCCCTGTTTCAGCGCATTAACAATATTATCACTATCACCGGCAATTGCATAAATCGCTGCAAAAACCACCAAGCCCAGCATTAAAATAAGTTTTTTCATAAACTTGAAAATTTTCGCCTTTAG
>DATBFI010000183.1:0-2533 GCA_036558585.1 Chitinophagaceae bacterium | reverse complement strand
ATGTCTTACGGCGCTGCTCATATTATTCAAAAGCAATCTTATGAAATTGCTGTTAATGATGCACAACAACTCTACCAGCTTCAGGATGAACTTCAAAACATTAACCTGCTGTATATATTGCCTGCAATAAGTAATAAACTCGATGAATTGTTTAGCGGAGATGAATTAGTGATAATAGACAAACTGGAACTAAATATTGGAACTGTGCAAAGCGGTCAAAAGCAGGAATGGGTGGAAAGAATACTACAAGAGCTGGAAACATCAGTAAAAACGCAGGTTTTATTAAAATCAATTGAAGAGGTATTTGAGGTTCAAAAACTAAACCGTTCACAGCATGCCATACTAATCTGGATATATTTTTTGCATACCGGTAAACTCAAAGCTGAGACAGAATTTAAATCAGTTGATGAGGTAAAGGAAGTGATATTGCAGTTGGATGATATTTCAAAAATGACTTTAAAAAATGAACTAATACAAAATCGCTTATCATGTGGATTTGTACAAAGATTGGCCTTATTAGAACCAGATGAATTGATCTTTTTTATTAAACTTTTTATGCCCGCTACTTCCCAAAAGGAGTGGACAGATTTTTTAAAGAAGATTGATTTTCAGATCAATAATGTAAGACGAAAAAAGAGGGAGTTCCAATTTTTAAATGTTTCCAGAATTCAAAATAAAATTTTTAGCTCTGTATTCAGAATTATTATAAGTGCTGCAAAAGAAAATAAATATTTCTGCTTTGATGAATTGAGCATAATAGCAGAAGAGAATCTCAAAGGTATTATTGCAAAAAGAAAATGCTAAATGTAAAAAATCAGGGAAACTATGCATTTAAATTGAAGTGCCAAAAAAGCGTCCCGACTTTGTTATGCATCGAAAATATCGATCAGAATATTTTACTGAAGTATGTTTCGAGAATATTCTTACTGAAGAAACTTGAAAAAGCTGTCAAAGCTTTTATTGAATCCATTAAACTGGTAGTATTTAACGCTTTCATCGTAGTCATTTGAGTGGCAAAATCCATGGGCACAATCTTTAAAATTCCTTTACCCAAAACAGGTGCAGCATTATCCTTGCCGTCGTAAACGGTTACATACAGAACGGTTGTATCTTTCCATAAGTCAAAGCCTTTATCATCTTCTACTTTTTTGTACCCATAGAAATAATATTGCCTTCCGTCATAAGTATTTAACTGCATATTATATTTCATCTTTCTATGGTCAGGATTATCTTCATCCTTTACAAACAAATTGAATAAGCCGTTATTTATTGTTAATGGCTTATCCGATAAAGCCGGCGCAATTACAGTGCCCGCCATAAAGCCTTTGTGTTCGGGATCAATGGCGAACGTGTCAGTACCTTCGGTTTGGATGGTGAGCGTAAACATAATAGGAGAACAATGCTGCTGTCCCAAATCATATCCTTTTTCGAAATCATCTTTTTCATCTTTACTAAAAAATCCCCTCATTGTTTCGGTGAATTGTACTGCCGGGATTGGTTTAGTGAAAGAAGCAGTGACGGTGGGGAAATTATAATTAATTGTTTTATTCATCCCTTGCAAAATAATTTTACAAGCACGTTCCGTTAAAGCAGAAATAGTAAATAACGGATTTGTTCCCAGGGGCCGCGGTATAATTGAACCATCCAATACATACAAGCCGGGATGAGTAGTTGTGCCGCTATTCCCAAAATATACATTTCCTGTATGATCTGTTACTCCTTTGGATGCATCGTCCGCCATGCAGCAGCCGCCAAGCGGATGCACCGTAATTAATTCATAATTCAGCATTTTGCCCCAGGTTACATTCCTGATATAGGTGCCTCCCAAAGCAGCAGTAGCCTGCTTCATGGCGTTGCTCACTTTTTTAAAAATTGGTTGTTTACCTACCTGGGGCCAATCAATATTTAAACGACCATTCTTTAAATTCATCGTTCCCTGTCCATCATCATGTGTCATTACAAGATAGGTCTGCATTCTATTGGTCGCCCCGTAATAAGGACCGTGAATAAAGCTCTCGGCTTCCTCACGGCATTCTTTTAACCAGTTAGAAAAACCACCATCTGTATCAACTCCAATTGTTCCTGCAAGAGACGACATACATACGTTGATTATTGAAGCAAGGGGACCGGGAATACTGCCCTCCTCAAATGTCATCCCATCTTCCAGTTTTGGTTGATGACGCAAATCAATAATGCTTGTAATACACGGTCCAACAGGTTTATATTTTGTATCACTAAAATGTTTGCCCAGGCCAATACCATTAATCTCTTCCCTGCAATTATAGGCAAAGCCTAACGCATCGCCATTCCCGGTAAAACATGCGCCCAACTTCCCGGAAACATTTAATCCTTTTTCTTTTGAATGCAATAAAATTTCTGTGCTGCCCAATGCTCCCCCCGATACAATTACGTTTGCCGCACGAACAAACATAGGTGGTGCCTTGAATTTATCCCTGTCGGTGTTAAATACATCAAAATATACCACCCACTTATTCGCAGCACGCTCTAAATACTTTACATCCACATTGCAAAA
>DATBFI010000182.1:0-4270 GCA_036558585.1 Chitinophagaceae bacterium | reverse complement strand
GCAGTAATGGAAATTATAGATTCAGATATGGGCTTCTTATTATCAAGAGAAGGTGTAATGGTAAGAATTAGAAAGAATGCAAACACGCTTACAATTACAGAAAGGAACCGGTTCCTGGAAGCATTAAAAAGATTAGACCTGACATATAATGATTACATTGATTTTGTAAAAACGCATAGCCGGGATAATACAGGTGTGCGGCTTTCAAAGATTGCCAGCAGGCAAGGCCACGCCGGCTCAGCCTTTTTACCATGGCACAGGGCATATGTATTGCATTTAGAACGTTTGCTACAAGCCGCAGACCCTGCTGTAGCATTACCTTATTGGAAATTTGATCAGAACGCCCCTAATGTCTTCAACCCGGATTTCATGGGAAGTAACGGCAGTGGTAATATGGTTATATTATCGGCCACTAATCCAATAGTATCGTGGACATTACCGGGAGAGGGGGTGCCAATAGGAATTCAGCGCAAAACACCGTATGGAGATAACGGACATCCAAAGGTTGCAAACGAAATAGCAACACTTGGGTTAGGAAGTCCCTCCTTCTCATTCTCAGGGTTTAAAAGAATGGAAATTAGTTTTCATAACCGGGCCCATACCAAATCCGGTAAAACTTCCTGGCTGTCGCCCCAAAATACGTCAAACCGCGACCCTCTCTTTTTTCTTTTGCATAGTAATGTAGATCGTGTATGGGCTAAATGGCAATGGATGCATTCCAGGTATGATATAGATGATACATTAAGTTATGATTTACAAGGCAGCTTTGTCGCTCCTGCACCGGGTGTTCTGCCTCCTGATGTAAGTGCAAACAGGACCCTGGGGCAATATGCGGATGATACTATGTGGCCCTGGGATAATTTAACAGGGGGCACAAACGCTGCTGCACGGCCCAGTATCGCTATTCTTACTCCGTTTCCTGTAACGCTCAATTCGACCGGAAACGGAAAACCAACGGTAAAAAGTATGATAGATTACCTTGGAATTACAAACAGCACCCCGTGCGATGGTCTCGGATACGGGTACGATGATTTTTTTCCTTATTAAACAACTATCAAACCTAATCACTTTACTATGAAACTGATAATCCCCCTCGTATTGATATTAACCGCTGCGTCCGCTTTCGGACAAAATTCAGCAAAAGCTTCTCTTATCCGAAAAGTAGATGACTATGTAAAAACAGTTGATAATGCTGCTGATAAATTTTTAAATAATAAATTAAGTACAGCAGAGCGAATTAAGGCTATTGAACCTTATGACATTATTTATGACAATAAACAAATAGAGCAATTCAGGAATATAGTTTTAGACGAGAAGGAGCCGCCCGAGATCAGGGCAATAGCATTTAATAAAATTTATCAAACCATCCCTGATGATGAAAGATTAGCAACGCTGGCAATTCAATGGCTCAGTAATCGGCAGTCACCGGGAGCGTTAAGAGAGGAGGCTCTCCAGGTAATGGATGATTTATCATTTTCATCTATGGATGTACCTGACTTTTACGAAAAGATGTTAGAAGATCCCGAGCTCGAATTCCGACTGTTTGCCTTCACCAAACTCATTAGTCACGGTGATGCAAGGGCTCAGCAAAAGCTGATAGAGGGATTAGAGAATCCTCAATCTGCATTATTACCCGCACCTGATGCAATCGGAGTACTTTCTATGGCCTTGAAAAAAGAATACTATCCGGTATTATATAAAGTTTTGCAGCAAACAACGGATGAAGCAACAAAACTCGAAGCAATTCGTGCCTTAGGTTCTTATAAGGAAGCGAGAGAGGATTTAATATCCATCAGCCGCAATGCAAAGGAGAAAGAGGAATACAGGGAAGCGGCACTTGACGCTTTATATACCGGCGACAAGGAAAATATCAGTGATTATGTTTTACCTGTATTAATGGATAAAAGTGCAACGCAGCGTTTGCAAATTATAGGAATTCAGATGGCAATCGACGTACGGCAATCTATCGCTTACCGTATAAAAGCAAAAAAGGCGGACAAGCTCGATTTATTAATAAAAAAATTATCGAAAGATAGCAACAAGCCTGACTTGCAAAAGATCGCAATTAAATATATGCGCTACGTACGACCAAAATATTAAGGCTCCTACATTCTTATAATTACCATGGATTTATTTATCCTTAAATTTTTTTGTCATGAGATTAGTATTATTAATAGCAATATTTCTCACTTTATTTTATCCGGGTTATAGCCAAAATAGCCAAAGAACAGAGTGGAAGGACCTGTTGAAATCAAATAATCCGGGAGGCGTTAATAAGGATAAAGGAATCTCTTCTGCTTCAATGGATTCCATTATGCTGGAAACCATAAATAAGGCCAATGAAAATTCTTTATTAAGCGATTTAACCAGTATCGTTAATACTTGTGCCGAATACTGTAATACATCTCCTTACATTTCTGCATTGCTTACAAAGTGGCTTAGGGAAGATCATCCTATCTATAATAACAGAACGCCTACCGATGTGAACCAGTTTCGTGCGTCTCTTCTTGCGTCATTGAGTAAATTTCCTCCGAGTGAAGAGATGTACAAATATGTGAAGTCTGAATTGCTTTTTGCTGATCATTCCATTAATATCGCTGCTGCCGCCGTAACAGCAAGAAATTTTCCAGATAGATCAGCAGAATTGATACCAGTCATGGAACCATATCTTTCCAGTTCATTTCCTGATGAATGGGTTGACATCACTACTCCAAAATTGAATTATCCGATTAACAATCCTACCAAAGCACGATATGAAATAATCCAGACCCTGGGCGCATTTGGCGCATCTGCATACAGGTCAATAAAATTATTGGATGAGATAGCATTATGTAAAGGTTGCCGTGACTATAATTATGATTCGCTCCTTTCGCAAAAAGCTTTCAGGACGGCTGAACACATTCGTGAAGTAACCCCTCCGTGCTGCCGAAAGGATCCCGTTACGACGTCTGAACACAGGGGTGTCGTTCTCATTGATAGATCTAATAGAAATGTTATTAATACCAGTGTAAAGCTAATAGACCAGGAGGGAGATTCACTTCAGTTTAAAGATCTGATAAATAAACCCTTTGTCCTGGTATTCTTTTATACTCAATGCTCTAATGCTTCAAAATGTGTGGCAAGTGTTCACCGTTTGGCTGAACTGGAAACAACCTGCCTGGAAAATAATTTGGCAGATAAAGTAGGTATATATGGAATGACTTATGATCCTGATTTTGATACACCTCCCATTTTAAAGAAGTATGGAAAATTGTATGGAGTAAAGTTTAATGAGAACACAAAGTTTTTCAAAACTATATCAAACCCTCCAACGCAATTTTTTAACCAATTGCTGTTACGTGTTAATTATGGTGCCGGTACGGTGAATAATCACGGCATTCAATTGTTCATGTTTGATAAGGAGGGAAAACTCGCTGCTGTATGCGACAATGATCTCTGGTCAGTAAACGATGTAGAAAAATGTTTGACCAGTTTGGTTGATGAGTAATGCTTCAATTTATCAAACTCTTTGTTGCTTCGCTACCGCCTGGTCATAACATGAGTATAATTGCTTACAAATAATTTCTACCACTTGAATTTTTTGGAGGGACTACAAGAAAATAACAAGCCACTTTATCAACACCGGAAAATAAACTCATTGTTAACAAAATTGGTTCATTGCATTCCGGACGACAAACTTTTATTTTACTGGCCTATTTAACCAGTAATCCTGTTTCATAACTTATTTTGTAATCCTCGTAAATGATCATGTGATAGAATCCGGTTTTTAGCTCCTTAACAGATATGTGTTGTGTTGGCGCATTCGCTAAACTTACCTCCTTCACTCTTCTTCCTGTTACATCAAAGATGCTTACATAAATATTTTTTGCGGAATAATTTTGAATTTCAACATTTATATAATTGGTGGCGGGATTTGGATAAATAGCAACAATATTATTTCTTCTTATGAAAATAGTTACTACACTACTTAATTCCTTTCCACCATTATAATGCACAATTTCAAGCCGGTAAAAATATTTGGCAGCATTAAATGTTGAGAAAGTTTTATCGGTATAGGTATAACTTGCTGGAGTAGTTGAACGTTTTGCACTCATTTTGCCAATCGTGATAAAATTTATTCCATCGGCACTTCTTTGAACATTAAAGCTCTTTATATTTTCTTCACCGATAGTTTGCCAGTTGAGTACGATGTAATTGTTATTTTCAGCGCATCTAAAATTTAAAACATTAGAAATGGGAAGGGATTCAATATCTATAGTTTCGCTTTTTA
>DATBFI010000181.1:0-5390 GCA_036558585.1 Chitinophagaceae bacterium | reverse complement strand
TCATTACCTATGTTGGTGCTCACGGTGTAGCCAATCATTTACAACAGATACTTGATGCAGGCAAATTACTCGAAGATACTAATGTGTTGTTTCTGTTGATCGGAGACGGGATGGAAAAAGAAAAATTGAAAGATCTCTCTGCAAAAATGAGAGTTGAAAATGTTCGCTTCATGGATTCAGTTCCCAAGCAGGAAGTCTTTAAATATATACTTGCCTCAGAAATGGGCGCTTCTGTATTAAAAAAAGTGAATGCTTTTAAAAAAATATATTCGAACAAAACATTTGATTATATGTCATGCAAAAAGCCGGTATTAATGGCTATAGATGGCGCATCACGCGAGCTGATTGAACAGGCACACTGCGGGGCATATGTTGAACCGGAGAATAAAGAGGAATATAACCGCGTTATTCGCGAGTACCTTGTGCACAGTGATCGTTTGACCAGTGAAGGAGAAAACGGATATTTATATGCCAAAAACCATTTTGACCGCAGTATTCTGGCTCAGAAATATCTGAATGAATTGAAGCAAAAGTTAGGGGAAAGCGCCGAGCGTGAGTAAGAACACAGTATGAGAATTGACTATATTCGCATCCATTCTACAATCCCTGCATAATTAAAAGACAGTTGTATAGAAATTTATTTAAACGGGTTTCAGATTTTTTTCTGGCTCTTGTTGTACTTATAATTTTATTTCCTGTTTTTCTTTTATGCACTGTTATTCTTCTTATTGCTAATAATGGCAAACCATTTTTTTTTCAGAACCGGCCAGGTAAAAATGAAAAACTGTTTCGTATTATCAAGTTTAAAACGATGAATGATAAGCGAGGTATTACCGGTGAATTATTGCCTGATGCTGACCGTATTACATTTATTGGAAAATTGATCAGAAAACTTTCAATTGATGAAATACCACAATTGATAAACGTAATAAAAGGAGATATGAGCTTAGTAGGCCCGCGACCCTTATTGGTTGAATACCTGGATTTATACGATGCATTTCAAAAAAGAAGACATGAAGTCCGTCCCGGCATAACCGGCTGGGCGCAGGTAAACGGCAGAAATGCTATTAGCTGGCAGCAAAAGTTTGAATATGATATCTATTATGTTGATCATCTCAGCTTTATTTTAGATATAAAGATTTTGTTTCTCACTTTTTTAAAAATTGTACAGGCAAAGGGGATCAGTGCTGAAGGATTTGCCACGATGGAAAAATTTACAGGGAATTAAAATGATTTACTTATACGGTGCAGGCGGTCATGCCAAAGTAATTGCAGACATTTTAGAGACCAGGGGAATAATTCCTGCCGGGATTTTTGATGATGATCCTTTAAAAAAGATATGGCACTATTCTTTCTTTTCATTTCCGGGACCATTTAATTTTTCTGCAGATGAACTAATTATTTCCATAGGGAATAACTATACAAGAAAGAAAATCGCCGCAGGAAGGAATGTAAAATATCATACAGCTGTGCATCCTACTGCTGTTATTTCTGTTCATTCTTCTATAGGTGAGGGGAGTGTGGTAATGGGAGGAGCATTAATAAACGCCGATACATTTATAGGCAGGCATTGCATTGTTAATAGTAATGCTTCGGTAGATCATGATTGTTTTATTGGAGATTTTGTTCACATATCACCCAATGCTACGCTTTGCGGAGATATTAGTGTTGGGGAATGCACACTTATAGGAACAGGTGCAATCATTATTCCGGGAAAAAAAATCGGCGCTAATACCATCATAGGAGCCGGTGCAATAGTAATATCAGATATCCCAAACAATGTAATAGTCGTTGGAAATCCTGCCCGGGTTATAAAACAAAATAAATAAGGATGATGATCTTATCGTCATTTGAGGAAGCATCTTTTCATCACCAAACATCATCTTAATAGCAACAGCGCTCAGCTCCGTGGTTGCAATCCAAGAACAGTAAAACTTTCACATGGCGAGGCAATCTTAAAAACAAAAAGAGCATTGGAAGAAACTTCACGTGGTTTATTTTTTGTAAAAATTTTCTTGTGTAAAAAATTTCCCGATTGCTTAATTGAAAAACAGAAGGTGTAAAAAAATTTATGCTTTCCTGCAACGAAATATTAAGTTTTCGTATCTTACATATTCTCAACCTACGTAATATTCTTATCATTATAAAACCTGTGTTATGCTAACTTTTCTATGCCACTTTAAAACTAACTATAGGAATTCTGGTTTTTCTTTTAAATCTGATTCATTAACACATCTCAAACTTACTTCCGGTCCTCTCAAATTCTGTCTCGCTATGTTATTTTCTCTGGTCGCTGTTTGGGTACAAGGACAGACTAATATAACAGTGACTAATGTTTCTCCTAATCCAGTATGTGCAGGATCGACTGTAACAATTACTTTTAATACAACTAATGGTAATGGCCCCAACAGGAGGTTCAGTAATTCCACAGTCTACACGGTGTTTTTGAGTAATCTTTCCGGAACAAATTTTAGACAAGTGGGTACTCCATTTAGTACTTCCGGTGTTATTTATGCAGGGAATAATGGCGGGGTAACAACCGGAATAACACATACTGTCACTATTCCGGCAACCAGACCCACCGGATCGGGATTTAGAATCTTATTACGTTCGACCAATCCTCCCTTTAATACTTCAGGGGCCGGAGCGTCACCACCTTTTACAATTACAGCACGGCCAACGGCGGTTGCGGGTGCAGCAATGGTTACATGTTCCAATTCCGGTCCGGTGAATATTACGGCAGGATCTAGTGCAACCAACCAAACTAGTGTAGCCTGGACATCAAGCGGCACAGGAACTTTTACCAATCCAAATTCGCTTACCACAGCGACTTATGAGCCTAGCGCAGCAGATATTGTAGCAGGAAATGTAACTTTAACTTTAACTGCCACAGGAAATTCACCATGTGGTAACGCCATTTCAACCAAAACACTGACGATAAATCAGCCACCTACCACTGCTAATGCAGGTCCTGGTCAGACTATCTGTAATGCAACAATAACTACTCTTGCAGCCAATACACCTACTAGTGGGACAGGAAGCTGGGTTTTCGCACCGGGAAATACAGGCACCGGTGGTTCCTTTGGAGATCCAACCAGTCCTACTTCGACTTTCACAGGTACCGCAGGTAGTTCATATTTATTAAGATGGAGGATTATAAGCCCTGGATGCGGAACATCTTCAAATAATGTGAGAATCACATTCAGCGCTGCTTCAGTTCCCTCTCCTTCCCTGGTAGTAAGTAAGAAAGATGTGAGCAGTTGCGGTAATGGCTCCGATGGTATCGTAAAGGGATTTGCTACTGGCGGGACAGCCCCATATACATTTAATTTTAGCGGGGGCGGTACCCAGCAAGCTATACCCAACGGTATTGTGATTAGTAATCTTCCTCCTTCCAATAATTATATTCTGCGCGTGCAGGATGCGAATGGGTGTACTGCACAGCAAGACACGAACTTAATTCAAATGCCTTCTCCGTCTATCGAAGTTTCTACGTTAGGCGATGTAAGCTCCTGTGGTTCAGGACTTGGATACTTTACCATACGTGTAGACACCATTCGGGAAGATGGTCTTGTAAATGCGATACCTCCCTATTTCTTCCAACTTACCACGCAGGCTGCGGACACAACAGGCGTTGCCTATGTACAGAAAAGTGTTACCGTTACATTTGGCGGTCTGTCAGCAGGTTCTTATAAGGTCAGAATGAAAGACTCGGCAGGCTGTGCTTCAAACTTTCTTCAAAATATAGTAATTAGTACAGATACGGCGCTCCGTATTATACTTAGTGGTTATCACAATCCAAGCAGCTGTACTGCTCAGGATGGTAATATAACAGTACAGGCTCAATTGGGTTCTCATAATTCTTACAGGTATGCGATAAGTAAAGACAACGGAACTACTTTTTCGACCTTCCAGAGTGGCCGTATTTTTAGTGGTCTTGGTGTCGGCACTTATATTTTAAGAGCACGTGATTCAAGAGGATGTACTGCCGACCTGACAAAAACTCTCACCAGGCCTGAATCCTGTCTTACTGCAACGACAGGTTCAACAAGCAGTCTTAATGCCATAGCCAAGAATTCACTAAGGCTGCAGGCGCTTCCGAATCCAACAAGAACAGCCTTTACACTTAACCTGCAAAGCACCAGCAAGGAAAGAGTTCAAATTATTGTAACAGATATGTTTGGTAAAAAACTTTACCAAACATCCGGCAGCGTTAATCAGCAATATACATTTGGAAAAGAGTTTACTTCTGGAATGTATATAGTGCAGGTAATACAGGGTAAGAAAATTCAAACGCTTAAATTGATAAAAGGAAATTAACAATTAAGTATGTTATTAAAATTAAAGCCACTCAATTCGGGTGGCTTTTTACATTACATGTCTGTGTGAAAATTTTTATAACCAGTAATTTATTTTGAACACGAGAAATAAAACTTACTGGAATCAGGCAAAGCAAATTCAATGTTCAGGATTCCGGAGGAGTGCAATAGCATTATTTTTCCTGTCTTTCGCACTGGGACACCCAAAATTTTAGACATCAAAAATTTTCAGAATAAAGTCCTGCTCTGGCTTTTTGATAATCCTTCTTGGTTGTAATGTTTTTGAGTAAGGAGTTCGAATGGTAAGTGAATAAATTGTTTTGAGTATTTCTATTGTTTTTTCTACACTCACTTCTGCCTTTTTTATTTTTAATTGTCTTTCGAGTTCTTTATAAACTTTGTATGCGCAAAATGCAATGCATAGATGCGCTTCAATTCTGGATTGTAAACGATGATAAATGGGACGAACTTTTAAATCGGTTTTAGATATGCGAAAAGCTTTTTCAATATTCCATAAGTGGCGATAACTTTCAATAATCTCATCGTTACTCAGCTTCGTGTTTGTTATATACCCTTTCAATCCATGCTATCATCATACCTTATCCATTCTTAATAATATTTCTGTTGTGTTTTATGATGTAACAACTTTATATTTTGAAATAGAGGATGAAGATGATTTGCGGCGACCAGGATTTTCAAAGGAAGGGAAACATCAACAACCGCAAATTGTGTTAGGGCTGCTTGTAAGCATAGACGGCTATCCTTTAGCGTATGAAATCTTTGATGGAAAAAAGTTTGAAGGTTATACGATGCTGCCCGTAATAGAAGCTTTTAAAAAAGATTTTTCATTACAACAATTAGTAATTATAGCCGATGCAGGTTTTCCACTACTCTTATCAATAATTTGAATACTGATTACATCGGATTTATTTTTCTTTTTTCTTACAAACATCCCAGAAAATTACGGCTGGGACACCCAACTTAAAAATCAAAATCCAGTAAAATCAATACTTTCTAGGGCTAAAATCATTGATTTTTTAAAAAGTGCGAAAGACACGAGAAATAAAACTT
>DATBFI010000180.1:0-2615 GCA_036558585.1 Chitinophagaceae bacterium | reverse complement strand
ATCAACTGCAAATTGTGTTACATTAAAAGGTGCATACACCGCTTATATCAACAGCAGTTGTATTACAGACCAGGAAAAACAGCAGGCACAGCAAGGTTTGGAAATGATCAACGCAATTTGCCCTTAATAAATATTCGGTTAACTTCAGGCAACCGGTTATTAAATGATAACCGGTTTTTTATCTACATCTTCCACTCTTAAATAAGATTCAGGAACTTTAAATATACTATACACTTAAACAAAAATCCCGCAACTGGCGGGACTTTTTATGCGGGGTTATGTGTTATAACTTATCTGTTCAGGCAGTTTTTATGAGCTCGATATTTTTACGGGATATAATACCTGTCACAATATCCACCTCTTCTGTAAAAGTTTCATAACCATCTTTAATTCCAATGATGCTGTAAGTATTTTCAGGAAGCGATAATATCAATACCCCATTTGAATCAGTAGCTCCGCGCAGGTTACCCGGCTGTATTGTTATAGAAAAACCTGCTACAGGTAATTCAGTAGTTTTTTCTTTTGCTATAATTCTTAAGCCAGCCTGACCAGGAGCACTTATATAACTAAGTAATGTATCAAAAATAAAAAGAGCCTTCTTTACGAGATCATTCTTATAGATAAGCTGACCGTCTGCAAACATTTTAATCAGAGATTCATATACGGCATTATTTGCGGTTATTTTAGCATTTGTAACACTGTTTCCGCTCACTGCTGATGCAAAAAAAGCGGTGTAAGTTGTTTGAAACACTGCTTTATCTGTTGCAAATTTCGTTGGAAATGTTGCAGGCATATTGTTTCCGCCCTGTGAAAGTGCTTCCGAATTGTCATTAATGAATTTTGAAGCGAAACCGAGCAGTGATTGCATTTGTGGCCAGCTTTTACCAGATGCCTGTCTGTAATAATTTGAGCCTGCAGCTTCAAGCATCTGTTGTTGGTCCTCCGCAAGAAAGCTGTCCGCGATATAACTTTTTAATATTTGCCAGTTATTTAAACAAGTATCAGCTGCCTGCTCAAGCTGAATGCGCAGGGTTTCAGAACCAGCGCCGCAAGCCTGTCCATCAGGCAGGTTTTGAGCTGCAAGGATGGCCTCTAATGCCGTATCAGCGAGGGCTGCCGTGTACCTACCCTTATGATTGGTAAAATCGGCGAGATTATTTTTATAATTCCGCCACCCGACCTTGGCTACTTCATAGAGTTCCTGCTGCGTGCAATTGTAGTTGGATTGAATTTGCATGAAAAGGGTTTTTACGTTTAGAATTGAATTTGGTAACAAAATATAACAAGCGTGACAATATAAAAGGCACTAAATTTTTTTTAATCTGAATTTATACGGTTCTAAATGTGCATTGAGACATATCTTCGATAGCAAGAGCAAATCGTGGAAATTAATTATCCCATCATTCATAAACTTTTGAACGCATAAAATAAAAGAAAAGGAAGTAAAAAAATTTTGAATTGCTTATTTCGTTATAATAATCCTTTCTTTTCGAGCTCCCAGATTTGCACGGTTCTGACAGGTGAGTCATCACTTTAAGCGGAAGACAAAAAAATCCTTAGAAACTGATCGGGTAACTTCTCCCGGACAGAACTATAGAACAATTAGATCTTTAAAAAATTTCTTCACTTCTGCCGGATGAGAAAACCTGCAGATACCCACAAAGAGTTGTTGCTATAATCTCTACTTTTTACATCACTACGGTAAGGCATTAAATTCATTCTTCCTGTACTGCCAGCTTTCCTTTGCGAACCGCCTTCATAAAATCATTATAATCCTTTTCCGTTTGATCGGCATATGCAACTGCGAATTTGCAAACTGCATCTGCAAACACTTCTCCTTTCCCAATGTATCCGCAGATGAAAGGACCTTGTGCTGACTTGCAATGGGCACGCGCTAAAATATTTCCGCACAATCGCGCATATAGCGTCAGCCCAAATTTATCATAGCTGTCAACGTTGAAGGAAATTTTCTTATCGCGCAATTGTCGTAAATAAAAATGCCTGCGTTGTAAACCCTCTGACCAGCCAAGAAAAATATCACTTGCAGCCTGGATAATCCGCTGTCCCTGAACTATGCGCTCGCCATGATGTGGATAACTGCTCTTTTGCGTATATGGTTCAAGAACAGATTGGCGCGCTTCCTTTACCTGCATAAAAATTGGCTCATTATTATCATTCATCATCAGCACAACATAACACCTGGTTCCTACACTTCCTACTCCCACTACTTTTAATGCAAGGTCAATTACCTTGTATTGATCGAGCAACAATTTCTGTCTGGCTGCAGGGTGCTTTTGTAATTCTCTATGAAATGATCGATCAGTTCCCTGGATTCTTTCATATCAAATGGATGATAGATCAATGGCGGCTGGTCGGTGATTTCGCGGAGGGCTATAGAGCTTTGAGTGATCTTCTGTAAAACCCGTTCATGTGACAGATTCCCGGCTCTCTGAAGTACTTTCGTAACTGCATCCTGTAGCTTCTTACGAGGAGACAATTTCCGGATATCTTCCAGGGTAAACTTGGTGTACCATAGTTCAAGAAAATTCATTTCGGAATATTCCTTCACTTTGTTTTGATATGATGAAACAAATTCCATGGTTATGTCATGTCCT
>DATBFI010000179.1:0-2761 GCA_036558585.1 Chitinophagaceae bacterium | reverse complement strand
TTTAATTTATTTTCTCCGGAATTGCAGGATGAAAGAACTGTAATGCTTAATAGCAAAATAACAGGTGCATGCGGGTGAATATGTATAATCATATGTATAGTTTTACAACCATCAAATTTGCACAGGCGTTATTCTTTCTGTGCGACAGCAGGTTGAGTTAGTTCATACTACACACGGTATCGAGTCAAAATGAATTTAAAAGGATTGAGAGACGAATTATAGTTCCCGGAAATGATATAAGAAGTTAGCACAGTTCAAATTCACAAGAGCTTGTAAAGTAATATATCAAAGTGAGTATTGTAAAAGTAATCTCATAAGTTAGCCAATTCAATTGCTATAGATTCCTGGTTTTCCTATGTCGAATATAAGAGAAAATTTTGAATGAAATAGTTGTACTAAAAGACATTTATCGGGCAGAAAGCAGTCTTTACTCATTCCACGCCTTTATAATTTCCTGTGCATGGGCTTTATTTTTAGGACGTAAAAATATTTTGCTGATAACTCCTTTTTCATCTATCACAAATGTGGTGCGGTGCACGCCCGTATACCTGTTACCAAACATTTGCTTTTCTCCCCACACACCGTATTTTTCCAAAATGTTATGTTTTGGGTCTGCAACGAGTGTATAAGGCAGATTAAATTTTTTCTCAAATTTCTTGTGGCTTTTTTCATCATCAGGACTTACACCGATCACTTCAAAGCCGTGTTGCTTTAGCAATCCGTAATTATCTCTCAGGTTACATGCTTCAATGGTGCAGGTTGGTGTATCATCTTCAGGATAAAAAAATAGCACCACTTTTTTTCCTTTAAGGTCAGCAAGAGAAATTTTATTTCCATCCTGGTCAATGCCTTTAAATGCAGGAGCTTTATCACCTTCCTTAAGTGTTATCATAAATCGATATGTTGATAAAAGTTATCTTGTAAATGTAAATGTTTTATTGGTTGTATTACCGGCAATATCTGTAGCAGATACTGTTAATGTGTGTGGTCCTTTCTGGCAATGCTCATCAAAAGTATAAATAAAGTTATCGCTTCTTGCTGCAAGCAATAACCAATGGCCATCGAGCTCTGCACGGAATGAATCAATTTTAGTTATATCATCCTTACACTTCAATACAAGCGTTTTTGCTGCGCTCAATAAAGAACCATTTTTCCACCCGACAGGAAACAGTGCCGGGGGAACCGTATCAATAAGCAACTGAACATTTCCAAATGCGTTGAAACGGGCTCTCATCCAGTCACCAGTCCACTGGCCTTTCGTAGTTTGTCTATCCTGGCCGCTTGCCAGTTGCATTACAACATTTTTTCTTAGGAAATTGTTCGCAGCCAGTGTGGTTTTCAACTCTACTGTAAAAGAATCATGTACAGGCACACTATAGTTATGTAAGCCAACAAATGCAGAGGCGCTATTTTTACTCGTGTTCTCATTTTCTTTCAACACAAAGGGAACAACATCATAAAATGCATTTTTACCAAACCAGACTTTCACATTGTTGCCTGTAACTACATTTTCCTGGCCGGGAAGCAAGGGCTGAACATCTGCAGAATAGGGAGATTCATTCAGAGAGCTGCTTAATTGAAAAATAAAATTTAAGGTTACAAGATTATCACAGGCATCTTTTACATTTATTTTTATTGTGTGCGGCAATGTGTCTGTAAGAATAATCAGGCCGTTGCCTGCATGTGAAAAGACATCAAGTTTGTTGCCGGGTAATACAGCAAGATATTGAACATACTTTTTTTCTTTTATCAGCCTGGTATAATCAATACATGCATTTACATAACGCGTATTTGTGTAGGAAAAATTATTTAGTGTAAAACTGTTTACGAGTGAGTCATCTATAAAAAGCTCTGCTGAAAAGATGCCCAAATTAAAACCGGAAGAACTGCTTATGTCGTGCGTGTTTATTCCTAATGAAACAAGTGGAGAATTCACCCGCACCACTTTAGCAAGCGAAGTATACAAACCATTTTTTTTAATAACGGGTATTTGCCTTCCGGGAACAAAGTAAGTGCTGTAACGCCTGTCGTACCAGTATAAGCTTTTAATAACGGGGGGTTGTTTATCACTTATGTTAAAGCCAAACAACAGGGGATTTAAATTGTTCCCTGTTTTTGTATCACGAATTTCAAAGTGAAGATGCGGACCGGCAGAGCCGCCCGTATTACCACTGTAAGCAATAAACTGCCCCTTTTTTACAACGAATAGTCCTGCAGGCAATTCAAAGTCCTGTGCCCATTTTTGCTCATTGTATTGTTTTGTTTTTATGTAATCAGCCAGGGCAGGATAGAAAGTATTTAAATGCGCATACAATGTTGTATAACCGTTTGGATGATTAATATAAATAGCATTACCATAACCATACTTTTCAATTTTAACGCGGCTTATGTATCCATCGGCGGCTGCATGTACAGGAAGATTTTCACGGCCCTGCGTGCGAATATCTAAACCCATGTGAAAATGATTGGGCCGTAATTCGCCAAAGTTTGCGACCAACTGAATGGGAATGTCGAGCGGATTTCGAAAATAACCTTGCGGATAGACAGGCGCACTACCTTGAGAAAGGGAATTTTTGTTGAACAGAAAAAGCAGGACAAAAAAACTAATACACTTAAGGCTTTTCATGCGGATAAAGTTTCTTTATGTTATGATGAACAAGGTGCAATTTATGATTCACATGATTATGCAAGAGTAAGTTTTCAGAAATAGGATTCTTTTATTTGATTAACAAACCAGGTGATCGGATTAAAATTAGGAAGC
>DATBFI010000178.1:0-10900 GCA_036558585.1 Chitinophagaceae bacterium | reverse complement strand
AATGCCGGTCTGTATGATGATATTTATATGGATCTCACTTTTGTGGATATACTTGAACGCGTTGGTCTTGACGCTCCTGTTGATTCCTTCGCCAATGCTTTTGCTAATGCAGGGTATACTTTATGGCATGCAAACCAGTCAGCACGCTATAATATTTTGAATGGAATAAAAGCACCGCAATCAGGTGACTGGCATTATAATCCTCATGCAGACGATATAGATTTCCAGATTGAATCAGATTTTGCAGGTTTAATGAACCCAGGAATGCCACAATCAGCTTCTGCTATCTGCGATAAAGTGGGGCATATCATGAATTATGGTGACGGCTGGTATGGTGGTGTTTTTGTAAGTAACATGTATTCGCTTGCATTTATATCGGATAACATTAATCACATTATAGAAGATGCCTTAAAAGCGATTCCGCAGCAAAGCGATTTTTATAAATGTATTGCCGACGTAATTCAATGGCACAAAAAATACCCGGATGACTGGCATCAAACATGGTTTGAATTGCAGAAAAAATGGTCATCAGATATTGGCTGTCCTGACGGTGTTTTCAATGCCTTTGATATCGATGCAAAAATAAATGCAGCCTACGTTGTACTGGGATTGTTATATGGCAATGGAGATTTTGGTAAAACTATCGAGATCGCTGCAAGAGCGGGGCAGGATGCCGATTGCAATCCTTCAACCGCAGGCGGAGTATTAGGTGCATTGATCGGCTATAATAAAATTCCATCTTACTGGAAAGAAGGTTTGGCACAGGCAGAAGACATCAATTTTAAATACACTACTATTTCACTGAGCAAGGTATATGAACTAAGTTATAAACACGCATTACAAATGATAAAACAAAACGGCGGCAATGAAGAAGGCAACAATGTAAATATCAAAACTCAAACACCTGCTGCAGTTCGTTTTGAGAAATGTTTTGAGGGTCTTAAACCTCTTCATAAATTTTCTCTGTGGAAAGAAAATGCAACATCCCTGGATTTTGATTTTTCAGGGAAAGCAATTGTAATAAAAGGTGAAGCAGTCGCAAAGGAGAATAAAAACAATGCAGTTCTAAAAGTAGGGATCACAGTTGACGGACAATCAAAAACTATTTCAATGCCTGCTGATTACAGGATACGCAACAACGATATTTTTTGGAAATACGATTTGTCTCAGGGCAAACACACAGTAAATATAAAGCTGCTAAACCCGGCACAGGATTATCAATTGAATGTATCGGAATATATTGTTTACGAATAAAGCTATTATGTGCAAAATGATTTATCCGATAAATAAAAATGAAATAGAAATAACTGCAAAGACAAATAAAATAATACACTAAAGATATTTTATTAATAATGTCTTAGCAATTCATTAATTTTTTATTAAAAACCTCTTGGTAATCTCAAAAAATTATTATTATCTTCAAGTACAAAACTCATTATTATGGCAACAGTGCGCAACATAATTGCTAACAAGGGCAACACTGTACATGCTGTAGATGCCGACCTAACTGTTTACGATGCACTGGAAAAACTTGAAGATCTGCATATAGGTGCATTGGTTGTTCTTGATAAAGGAAAATATGTTGGCATTTTTACAGAACGGGATTATGCCCGAAAAGTAATTCTTAAAGGACGCTCTTCTAAAGACACACTGGTAAAAGACATTATGGATCTTCATCCTGTTCT
Organism: Chitinophagaceae bacterium; assembly: GCA_036558585.1. Classification (GTDB taxonomy): domain Bacteria; phylum Bacteroidota; class Bacteroidia; order Chitinophagales; family Chitinophagaceae; genus DATBFI01. Next base: position 9,215 of record DATBFI010000178.1, on the reverse strand, counting down.
TCATCCCGATACCTCGCTCGAAGAGTGTATGAAACTGATGGCAAATAAACGCTTCCGTCACTTTCCTGTAATCGAAAACGATAGACTAATAGGTGTTATTTCGGTTGGAGATGTGGTCGCATATATAATCGATGAAAAGCAATACATCATCGAACACCTGGAGCATTATATTACCAGTTAAATTAAGTGTCTGATTTATTTTTTCATTTGTGATAAAGAATTGGTGGTTTTAGAAACCGGCACGGCTGCCGGAAGGGAAATTTTTTAATTCTTTTTATGCAATCATACATCGGCATATTGGTCCTATATTCAATAATCGTTGTGGTATTGCTTGCAACCATACTTTTACTTTCATATTTCCTCGGACAGCGGCATAAGGCGAAAGCAACGGATCAGCCATTTGAGTCAGGCATATTGAATACGGGATCAGCTCGTCTTCGCTTTGCCCCGCAATTCTATCTCGTAGCCATGCTCTTTGTGATCTTCGATGTCGAAGCTGTATTTATTATGTTGTGGGCAGTGGCTTTTTATGAATTGGGCTGGGTTGGATATATCGGCATCAGCGTCTTCATTATTTTATTACTTGTTGTATTAATATATGAATGGAGCAAGGGCGCATTTGATTTTGGTCCTGATGGGATGAAGATTTTAAAGGCATTTAAGAAGATAAGAAAGCAGTAAACCGAAGCGTTGTAATCTTTAAAATTTCGATCATGCGTTGGTGGTTAAGTAATCCAAACGACACAGCAGGCAAAATAGCCGGCAATGGCTCTGTGAATGATGCCATGGGTAAAAGTGTATTGCTTACATCAGTTCAAAGTTTGATTGCATGGGGGCGCAGAAATTCAATGTGGCCCTTTCATTTTGGTCTGTCCTGCTGTTTCGTAGAAATGGCAACGAGCATTACAAGCAAATATGATATTGCAAGGTTCGGCGCTGAAGTAATAAGAGGTACTCCCCGTGAAGCCGATGTAATGGTAATTGCGGGTACGGTTTTTATAAAAATGGCGCCAATTATCAGGCGGCTGCATGAGCAGATGATGGAACCAAAATGGGTGATCTCAATGGGCTCCTGTGCTAATTCTGGCGGCATGTATGATATTTATAGCGTGGTACAGGGCGTTGATAAAATTTTGCCTGTTGATGTGTATGTGCCAGGTTGCCCGCCAAGACCCGATGCATTTATGCAGGGATTGGTATTGCTTAGTAAAATGGTTGGTGACGAAAAGAGGCCATTGAGTTGGGTTATAGGTGAGCAGGGTGTAATTAAGCCGGCCCCTGTTTCAATGAAGGAACAGAAAAGAGAAGAGAGAGCAGCAAAAACGCAGTTTCGCCCGATAAATGAAATATAAATTATTTAATCGTTAAAACCCGCCTTGCCGGCAGGCGCGAACGAATACATGAGAATATTTCACGTTTATCGTTTCACGTCTCACGAAAAGCCATAACGATTTTGCGAAGAATGTATAGTCGTATAAAAAAGAAATAACCCATTGTTTAACACTTATGAATTCTTTTTCTCATCCACAGGAAGAATTGCAAACACGCTTTGGTGACGCAATTTTATATCAGCAAAAAACTGTTGATGAGATTCCTACATTTTGGGTAAAGGCCCCGCAAATCACTAATATTCTTTCTTTCTTAAAATCAACAATCAGCGGACCTTACCGAATGCTTTACGATATAACCGCTATCGATGAACGAAGTCGTTTAAAGCAGGACGGTTCTGTCGGCACAAATTTTACTGTAGTCTATCACCTCTTGTCATTTGACAGGAATGCCTTCATCCGCATCAAAGTGCCGCTTGAAGGAGAATATCCTTCTGTACAATCCGTTACTTCACTTTTTAAAAACGCCGATTGGTATGAGCGTGAGGTATATGATATGTTCGGCATTCGCTTTAATGACCACCCGCATCTTCGCCGCATTTTAATGCCGCTTACATGGAAAGGCCATCCTTTGCGTAAGGAGCATCCGGCAAGAGCCACAGAAATGGGCCCTTTTAAATTATGGGATGAAAAACAGGATGCAGAACAATCGGCACTGCAATTTAAGCCCGAGGAATGGGGACTAAGCCGTCATAGCGATGATGCAGATTTTATGTTCCTCAATCTTGGACCACAACATCCTGGCACGCATGGTGTTTTGCGTATTGTACTGCAGCTGGAGGGAGAAGATATCGTTGATGCCATTCCTGACATTGGTTTTCACCATCGCGGGGCAGAGAAGATGGCTGAGCGCCAGACATGGCATACATATATTCCTTATACAGACCGAATAGATTATCTCGGAGGTGTTCTCAATAATCTTGCTTATCTGCAGGCGGTAGAAAAACTTGCAGGCATTAAAACACCTGACAGGGTAAATGTGATAAGAGTAATGCTATGTGAATTATTCAGATTGTCAAGTCATCTTGTATGGTTTGGCACGTTTGCCCAGGATGTAGGACAACTCTCTCCTGTCTTTTATATGTTCACAGACCGCGAACAAATCTTTGATATAATAGAAGCTGTATGCGGGGCCCGCATGCACCCCAACTGGTTTCGTATTGGCGGTGTAGCACAGGATCTGCCGGATGGCTGGGATAAGCTCGTGGGAGATTTTGTAAAAATATTTCCGAAGCATATCAAAGAGTATGAAGACATGGTCATGCGTAACAGCATCTTCAAAGCAAGAACCCGGGGTATCGGGGTTTATTCATTGGAAGAAGCGATTGAGTGGGGAGTTACCGGTGCCGGATTAAGAGCCTGCGGTTTGGAATGGGATTTTAGAAAAAAGCAACCCTATTCAGGGTACGACCAGTTCGAATTTGAAATTCCAACCGCTCAAAATGGAGATTGTTACGACAGGGCGGCCGTTCGTGTTGAGGAAATGAAACAAAGTACACGCATCATTCAGCAATGCCTGAAGAATATGCCTGAAGGTTCATACAAAGCAGACCATCCATTGGCTACGCCTCCTGTTAAGAAATATACGATGGAACATATTGAAACGCTGATTACACATTTCCTGGGTGTAAGCTGGGGCCCGGTAATTCCTGCTGGGGAAGCAATGAGTTGTATCGAAGCAGCCAAAGGAGCGAACAGTTATTACCTGGTGAGTGATGGAAGCACATCGCCTTACCGTTCAAGAATAAGAACACCATCATTTCCGCACATGCAGATGGTGCCTTATATCAGCAAAGGTTATACAGTAGCCGATTTGCTCTCTATTTTGGGAAGTATTGATTTTGTATTGGCAGATATTGATCGGTAATGTGCTGATTTGAAAATGTAAATATGCAAATATGTGCGCTAGAAAATTTTTTATGACTTGTCCGACTCAGGGTGGATACCATCTGCAGTTCTTGTAGCGTCGTTCCTTGCGTCGCACCTTTCCGATTTATCGGAATCCCGACAAATCGGGACTTGTACTGAAGATCTTTGCTCAACAAAAAATGTGGAATTATAATTATTAACTCTGCTTATACACGAGCAGGAGAAATCAACTCCCCTTTAGGGGATGGGGGTAATATGCTGACTGCCGAAGAAATAAAAATGATCGACCACGAAATTAGTTTGGTGCCTTACCGGAAAGCTGCAGGTATTGAAGCCTTAAAGATTGTGCAGCAAAACCGTGGCTGGGTATCAGACGAAACATTGCATGAAGTAGCAGAATACATGGGTATGTCAGACGAAGAACTGGATAGTATTGCTACATTTTACAATCTTATCTTTCGCAAACCAGTGGGAAGACATGTGGTATTAATTTGTGACAGCATCAGTTGTTATGTAATGGGCTGTAATCAGCTCTATGAGAATATAAGAAAGGTGCTAAACATAAAATATGGCGAAACAACTACCGATAAAAAATTTACGCTGTTACCAAATGCCTGTCTTGGTTGTTGCGACCGTGCACCCGCATTGATGGTAGACGGTAATTTGTACAGAGATGTGAAAGAGGAAATGCTGGAAAAGATCTTTCAAAAATATGAATGAGTAATGTGCTAATTTGAAAAATGTGAAAATGTGAAAATGAATTACGTGATATAAAATTTCAAAGCCCCGCAGGGGCGATATGTTGGTAGCACCGGGTGAAAGCCGGTGAATAAAAAAATCAAATGTACAATGAGCCCGTAGGGGCGATATGTAAATTGATTAAGAGCAGGATGGTAAAACAACAAGATTAAATTTTGTCGACAATGAATAGAACCTGCATGTGAGTGACACATCCGCCTGATGCGGATTAATAGCATTACAAAAGCTGGTACATAAATAAATATGGAGCGACCATTAACACAAAATATTGATCTGGAACGCGGCCCTTTATCATTGAAAGATTATGAGAAGGTGGGAGGTTATGCTTCAATGCATAAAGCTTTGAAACAAATGACACCACAGCAAATTACAAAGCTGGTGACTGATTCAAACCTGAAAGGCCGTGGTGGCGCTGGTTTTAATACTGGTTTGAAATGGAGTTTTGTACCAATGGGAGATAATGTTCCCCAGCCAAAATATCTTATTGTTAATGCGGATGAAATGGAGCCGGGCACCTTTAAAGACCGGTTATTGCTCGAAGGAGATCCACACCAAATGATTGAAGGAATGATTGTCGCCTCTTATGCTATCCAGGCTTCGGTATCATATATCTTTTTACGATGGGCTTATAAAGAAGCGGCAGATATTTTGCGTAAAGCAATCGCTGAATGTTATGAAGCAGGGTATCTCGGAAAAAATATTTTAAACACCGGTTTTAACCTTGATATGATTTTACATACCGGTGTTGGCCGTTATATCTGCGGTGAAGAAACGGCATTGATCAATGCACTGGAAGGTAAAAGAGCAATACCAAGAGCAAAGCCACCGTTCCCGCAGGTCAGTGGCTTATACGGAAAACCTACTATTGTAAATAATGTGGAGACACTTTGCAATGTGCCTCATATTATAAATAAGGGTGCCGACTGGTTTAAAAGTTTGAGTAAAGGTGAGGATGGGGGAACCAAAATTTATGGTGTTAGTGGCAGGGTAAAAAACCCGGGTGCCTGGGAGTTGCCAATGGGAACCACCTTGCGTGAAATACTGGAAGGGTATGCCGGTGGAATGCAGGAAGGATACCAGTTTAAAGGCCTGTTACCCGGTGGTGCTTCTACTGATTTTTTAACGCCAGATCACCTGGATGTAAAAATGGATTTTAAAACTGTTGCAACTGTCGGCAGCCGTTTGGGTACCGGAACAATGGTTGTGCTTGATGATCGTACATGCCCGGTAGGTTTTGTCCATAACCTGCAAACATTTTTTGCACGTGAAAGTTGCGGCTGGTGTACGCCTTGCCGTGAAGGACTTCCGTGGGTTGAAAAAATTTTATTGAGCATGGAGAGAGGTGAAGGAAGAAAAGAAGATATTGATTTGTTGGAAAAGCATTGTGAATGGCTTGGTCCGGGTAACACCTTTTGTGCGTTGGCTCCCGGCGCTGTCGAACCACTGCAGAGTGCATTGAAATATTTCAAAGAAGATTTTGAAGAACATATTACTCAACATAAATGCCCCTGGCATAACGGATGGCAAAGCTGAATATCGATAACATAACTTACGAAGTAACAGAAGGCAAAAATCTTTTAGAAACGTGCTTGTCCCTGAAGCTGGATCTGCCCTATTTCTGCTGGCATCCGGCCATGGGTTCAGTAGGCGCATGCCGCCAGTGTGCTGTGAAAATTTTTAAGGATGAGAACGATACACATGGCAAACTGGTAATGAGTTGTATGGAATCAGTAAAAGACGGATTAAGAATATCTATCAGTAATAATGGAGCAAAAGTTTTTCGTGAAGAAGTTATAGAATGGCTGATGACGAACCATCCTCACGACTGCCCTGTTTGTGATGAGGGCGGTTCATGTCATCTCCAGGATATGACAGTGATGACGGGCCACGACTATCGCCGCTACAGGTTTAAAAAACGAACTTACCGCAATCAATATCTCGGTCCTTTCATACATCATGAAATGAACCGGTGCATTCAATGCTACCGGTGTGTAAGATATTATCGCGATTATGCAGGAGGAGATGATCTGAATGTATTTGGTGCGCACAATCATGTGTATTTTGGCAGAGCGGAAGATGGTGTACTGCAAAGTGCGTTTAGCGGAAATCTGGTTGAAGTTTGTCCGACAGGTGTATTTACTGACAAAACATTGAAACAACACTATACACGTAAATGGGATCTCACGAGCGCTCCATCTGTTTGCATGAATTGTTCTTTAGGTTGTAATATAATGGGCGGTGAACGGTACGGGGAACTGCGACTTATAACGAATCGTTACCATCCTGAAGTAAATGGTTATTTTATTTGTGACAGGGGAAGGTTTGGATATGAATATGTGAATCATGAAAATCGCGTTTACCAACCACTGATCAGGAACAGGGTATCTGAAGCTGTTAGTATAACGGAGTTGACTGAGCATGTAAAAAAATTATTGACGTCATCAGGTAAAATAATTGGCATTGGTTCTTCCCGCGCATCTGTTGAATCAAATTATGCATTACAAAAAATAACAGGCAAAGAAAATTTCTTCAAAGGCTTTACAGATACAGAAACAAATCTTTTGGATTATCTTCTTCAACTGATGCATTCAGGTAAATTTGATCTCCCTTCCCAAAAGCAAATTGAGCAATCTGATGCGATCATAATCATAGGTGAAGATCTTACCAACAGTGCACCCATGCTTGCACTGGCAGTTCGGCAGGCTTTGTTTAAAACAGCAGTACAAAAAGATGTACGCAGCACTATTCCTGTATGGCACGATTCTGCGGTAAGAAATCTTGTACAGGAAGATAAAGGCTATTTATGTGTGTTGAATACTTACCGGGAAGAATTATCAGAACTGGCTGATGAAAAATATTATGCTTCTCCAAAGGCAATAACCGAAATGGTGAAAAAAATAATTGCTTTACTGAAGGGAGAAACCATTCAAACGAATGATACACAAAATAGAGAAGAGACATTAGCGAACAACATTGTTCAGCAACTAAGGAATGCAAAAAATCCTGTTGTCATTACGGGCACAAGTTGCTATAGCCTCTCACTCATACGCGCTGCTGCTGATTTAGCCGCTACTTTAAAAAATGAAAAGCAAAAAGGCGGTATATCTTTCGTTGTTCCCGAATGTAACAGCATAGGTCTTGCAATGATGCAGGCATCTTCTGTACAGTCATTAATTGATGATGCGCAACCGGTAAGTGATAATGCAACATTAGTGGTGTTAGAAAATGATTTGTACCGTCGCTTCGCTCATCAAAAACTTGAAACATTCTTTAAAAAATTTAAGGAAATTATTGTTCTCGATTCATTGCATAATCAAACTACACAACAAGCAACAGTACTGATACCTGCAGCAACTTTTGCAGAGGCAAACGGCACAGTCATCAATCATGAAGGAAGAGCACAGGCTTTTTATAAGATACTTGTAAATCGTCCACCACAGATTCGTGCGTCATGGCATTGGCTGGGTGATCTGATATCAGTAAAAACTATTGAGCTGGAAAAACAGATGAAAAGTCACTTAAGTGTATTGTATCAACTGGTAAGCGATCTTCCTCAATTTTCTGGAGTTGAAAAACTGGTTGCAAATGCATTATCTGAAGTAAATGGTCATCTTCACATTCCTATGGAACCGCATCGCTATAGTGGGCGCACAGCCATACTTGCCAATATCACAGTGCATGAACCAAAACCGGTCAGGGATGAGGAATCAATTTTCTCTACAACAATGGAGGGCGAAAGGCAGCTTCCTCCTTCCCCATTAACACCTTTTTATTGGTGGCCGGGGTGGAATTCAGAACAGGCATTAAATCATTACCAGCGTGAGGTTGGTGGGTTGTTACAAAGTGAAACAGGTGATATAAAATTATTAAACGGCAAATTTGTTCAATCTAATATAGAACCAGTTGCTGTAACAAAACAGGAGCAGCAGGAAGATGCGGATGGTTTGTGGCTCTATCCCCGTTATCATCTCTTTGGCTCTGATGAGTTTAGCGTGTACACAGGTGGCATCGCAGAATTATCGCCAAAGGCTTACGTATGTGTGAATACTAATGAAGCAGCAAAACAAAACTGGAAAGACAAAGAGACTATTGAACTTAATATCAGTGAAAGAAAATTTCAGTTTGAGGTAAAGATTGAAGATGATGTGGCTGATGGAATTGCGTTCGTGCCTTACGGTATCAAAGAAACTTATGGAATTGAATACCCTGTGAGATTAAAATAAAACTGTGTTATGAATGACTGGGCTCAGATAGGATTAGTATTACTTATTTTATTCGTGCTGCTAACATTAGCAGCAGGACTAATCTGGGTTGAACGCAGGTTGCTGGCCTTATGGCAAGACAGGCTGGGACCAAACCGGGCCGGGCCTTTTGGTGTGCTGATCGTATTGGCAGACACTATAAAAATGTTCTTTAAAGAAGACTGGGTGCCCTCTTTTGCCGATAGAAAAGTTTTTATAGTGGCCCCGGCAATAGTTGTAGCAAGTGTACTGATGGGACTCGCTATTATTCCTTTTGCTCCAAAAATAGTGATAGCTGATTTGAATATTGGATTATTATTTTTTCTTGGCATGTCCTCGCTCGGTGCTTACAGCATCATTCTTGCCGGATGGGCATCTAATAATAAATACGCGTTGCTCGGTTCACTACGCGGCGCCTCCCAGCTTATTTCTTACGAAGTGTTCATGGGTCTTTCGCTGATGGGTGTTGTAATGTTATCCGGTTCATTTCGCCTGTATGATATTGTGATGGGACAGCAGAAAATGTGGTACGTCGTTTATCAGCCAATTGGTTTTATCATATTTTTTATTGCGGGTTTGGCCGAAACGCATCGCTTGCCTTTTGATATTCCTGAAGCAGAAAGTGAACTAATTGCCGGCTATCACTCTGAATATTCGGGAATGAAATTCGGCTTGTTTTTTATCGGCGAATACCTTGGGATTATTCTTATTTCTTCTATCACGGTAGCTTTGTTTTTTGGCGGATGGCTCGGACCTGCATGGTTGCCCCCGGTTTTATGGTTTGGGGCCAAAGTTTTTGTTTTTATTGTTCTCTTCATTCTCTTAAGAGCGTCATTGCCTCGCCCACGTTATGACCAGTTGCTCGAATGGGGATGGAAAGTTTTATTACCACTAACACTTTTAAATATTTTGATTACAGGATTTATTGCACTCTACCTGCGGGGATAGCGCAAAACTA
>DATBFI010000177.1:0-5233 GCA_036558585.1 Chitinophagaceae bacterium | reverse complement strand
TCTCGGTTTTACAACTTTTCAATTGATCGCTAATCCCGGGAAGGGCCAGGAATTAAACGATGTACAGGTAACACTTGAATTAAAGGGTGAGCCTTTGAAAAATGCATTCAGGCAAATAGAAAAACAAACCGATTTTCGTTTTGCTTACAGTCGCAAGGATGTAGACGATTATAAAAACATCTCTATTCAAAAATCAAAATATTCGCTTCAAAAAGCATTGGAATTATTGCTTGCCAATACGCAGTTGTCTTTCCGGTCACTGAACAACAAGATCATTATTTTCAGAAAAGATGAAAGTGAAACCAGTGATACACAAAACCAGCTGAGCGCAAATCTCGATATTCAAATTGATGGAACGATAAAAGGTAAGATCACAAATGAAAAAGGCGAAGCGATAGTTGGCGCATCTGTAATAATAGCAGGCACAAACAAAGGTACGGCAGCGGGTACAACAGGAGAATTTACGATAACAGGAGTGAAACCGGGTAAATACAATTTACTGATTACTGCAATAGGCTATCAAAATGCAGAAAGAGAAATTACGGTGACGGATAACCAAACATTGCAACTGAATTTTCAACTGGTTGCATCAGCAGTTGCTTTGAATGAAGTAGTGGTAACAGGTTATTCAAGGCAATCAAAAAGAGATGTTACAGGCGCCGTATCAACTGTTCCAGCAGAAGTGATCGCACAAACACCTGTGCCGGATGTAGGCTCTGCATTGAAAGGCAGGGTGGCGGGTGTTACCGTTGATGAACAGGGTGGCCCCGGAAACACAGGCGTGGTGCGCATCAGAGGCTTTGGAACACTCGGCAATAACGATCCCTTATATGTTATTGATGGTGTTCAAATGCGCGGCAGTAATAATTTGATCAATCCAAACGACATTGAAACATTAACCGTTTTAAAAGACCCGTCCATAACATCTTTATATGGCGCGGAAGGAAGTAATGGCGTTATCGTTATCACTACAAAAACAGGAAAATTTGGCGCACCTAAATTAGAATACAATATGTATTTAGGTTCTGAACGGCCTATAAAATATCCTGATATGCTTACGCCGCAACAATACGCAGATGCTTACTGGCAATACCTTGCAAATTCAGGATTGGACCAAACCGACTTATTTTACGGGACCGGCGGCAAACCTGTGTTGCCAGACTATATTATCGAAAGGCAATCAGGTACTCCGCTGGTTGTAAAAGAAGGAGATCCTGCTGCTGATCCTTCTCTATATGATCTTTCGACTTACCGTATTTTAAAAATGAATAAGGCAGGCACTGATTGGTTCAGGGAAATACTGCAACCTGCTTTCACGCAAAGTCATCAGTTGGCATTGAGTGGCGCCACTGACAAAAGTAATTATGCGCTTACTTTTAATTATACCGATAATAAAGGCATCCTGCTCGAAACATTTTTCCGGCGTTATTCAATAAGAGTAAATACAGATTTTAAAATAAAACCCTGGCTTAGGATTGGTGAGAACATGGAATTTTCCTATAGTGAAGGAGGTGGAATAAACAATCATGACCCAAACAACGTAATGGCTGATCTTTATAAAAGGACGCCACTCATGCCTATGTTTGATATTGCGGGTAATTATTCCGGACCAAAAGGTATACCTGATGCTTTGGCATTGCATCCCGGGGGCAACAACCCGGTGCTTGGTCAAAAAACCGGCGCTAATAGTTACAAAGGTTTTAATTCGGGAATCATCGGCGCTGCTTATATTGATGCAGAACCAATAAAAGGGCTGGTCTTTGAAAGCAAAATAGGTGTTCAATTATATCCTTATCAATTTCATTATTTCAATGATACTTTTCCGCAAAATGTTTATTCCGGTATCTACAATTCTTTTACAGAAGGTGGTGGTTATTCTCTTGACTGGCGATGGACAAATAAATTATCTTATGATGTGCGGATAAAACAAATCCATAAGATCAGCGCTTTTATAGCTTATGAGGCGAGACGTTTTGTAACCCGGTTTAATAGTGCCAATACACCTAATCTTCCTTATACTTCTCCATCATATCAATATTTAAGTAACGGTGTTCCTATCGATAGCATCAGCTTACACAACATTGTCAGCGGTGGCGGTGATATAGCAACCAATCTGTCCATATTCGGAAATATTAATTATACATTATTAGACAGGTATCTGCTTAGTGTTGTAGTGAGAAGAGATGGATCATCCAAATTCGGCACATTTAATCAATACGGCACATTTCCATCTGTTAGTGCGGGATGGAGAATCTCAGGTGAAAAGTTCATGGATAAAGTAAAATGGTTGAATGACCTGAAACTAAGAGTGGCAGTAGGTTCTAACGGTAACGATGCTATTCCTTCAGGTTTAACGTTAAATCAATATTCTGCTGATACCTACACAGGCAGTTATGATTTGGGGGGCAATAACACATCTGCTTCCACCGGGGTTGGACTTTACCAGATAGGTAATCCTTATTTAAAATGGGAGGTCAACAGGACAACAAATATTGGGTTTGATGCGACTTTATTTAATAATAACCTGACAGCTTCATTTAACTGGTTTAACAGGGTTACAAAAGATCTGCTGTATGTGCCGCCTGCAACAGGATTGCAAGGTGATGCACTCGCTCCTTATGAGAATGTATTGAAATTTGAAAACAAAGGTGTTGAATTAGAACTGGGATATAACGGACCAAAAAAAGGGATAATTCGTTATGATATGAATTTCAACATATCAACCTATCGAAACAAGGTACTGCATATCAGTGGCGACAGCGCGGCTTTTATTTCAGGTAATAATTATTTTCCCACGCACTTTAGTATGAACCGTTCTGTAGTTGGTATGCCTGTTGCAAGTTTTTATGGCTATGTTGTTGAAGGCATTTTTCAAACAACAAAAGAAGTGGAAGATCATGCAACAGAAACAGGTATTGATAAATCAACTCCTGAAACAGGCCTTGGCCATTTTAAATTTAAAGACATTAACAACGATGGAGTAATTAATGAAAATGACAGAACCTTTATTGGAAATCCTCATCCAAAATTTGCTTATGGCTACAACCTCAATCTTTACTATAAACAATTTGATCTCGGCATTTTTATAGAAGGAGAGGTTGGTAATAAAATATTCAACTATTGGCGTGCATTTACAAAATGGCCAGGTGCGCTTGGTGCAGGTTCTGATGATACATGGAGTTCTTCAAACACCGATGCGTCACTGCCCATTTGGGAAAGCAGCGGCGCTACTGATAACGCACCTTCCAGTTTCTTTATTGAAAATGGTTCTTATCTGCGCATAAGGAGCCTGCAACTGGGATATAATCTAACCAGGATCAAAGCATTCAGCAAATTCAGAATTTATGTGCAGGCTTATAATGTCGCGACGTTTACAAACTATAGTGGCATAGATCCTCAAATAAGCACAGGCGATCCAGGCAGCATTGGCGTTGACTTTGGAGGTAATTATCCCATTTCAATGAAAATACTTTTTGGATTAAATATCACTTTATAAAAATTACTTACTACAAATCACAGGCTATATGAAATCTCTTTCACTTATACTTATATGCTTCATACTATTATTGAATGTCGCATGTAAAAAAAGTTTTTTAGATGTAGCGCCGCAGGGTGTTATTACTGAAGACGTGCTTAATAATAAAGCAGGAGTGCAACAACTATTAGTTGGAGCTTATCACGATGTTACAGGCTTGACCATAAAGTCTGGCTGGTGGAGCACTTCAGGAACAAACTGGGTTTACGGAGATATTACTTCGGGCGATTGCTACAGGGGCGGGTACAATGATGCAAATGACGGTGTGTACATAGAAGAGTTTATTGCAACCCCTTCCACCGGTTATTTCCAGGAAAAATGGAACACTGTTTACGACGGCGTTTCACGCAGCAATGCCGTGATACGAACAGCTACCAAAGCCACAGATATGACCGATAAGGAGAAAACAGATGCCATAGCTGAAGCACGTTTCCTGCGCGGTCATTTTCATTTCGAGGCAAAAAAAATGTGGAACCATGTGCCTTATATAGACGAAAATGTAACTGATTTCAAAGTATCAAATGAACCTGATATCTGGCCGCAGGTTATTGCTGATTTTAAATTCGCTTATGATAATCTTCCGGAGATCCAGGACCTGAAAGGAAAAGCAAACAAGTGGGCCGCAGCTTGCTATATGGTGAAGTGTTACATGTTTCAGCAGAAATATGATTCTGCAAAAGCATTGCTTGACGAAATTATTCCTGCAACATATGGCGGACATGGCAATGGTAAAAATGCACAGGGTAAACCTTATGCACTCACACCAAATTTTGATGACAACTTTAATGCAGCAACTGAAAACAATGAAGAACAGGTTTTTCAAATTCAGTTTTCTGTTAATGACGGATCTAATGGTGGCAATGAAAATATTGGCGAATCTGCCAACACGCCTGCATTTTACCCGTTAAGCAGTTTTTACACAACATGGAAACAACCCAGCTTTAATTTGGTAAATGCATTTAAAACAGATGCAGATGGTTTACCCATGCTGGATGATTTCAATAAAGAAAACATGACAAACGATGAAGATGTCAGCGGATATGATTATACTTACTCTACTTACCAGGGCACTGTAGATCCGCGGCTTGACTGGACCGTGGGACGAAGAGGCATTCCATACCTTAATTGGGCATCTCCAAGTTATTTTGGTGATAATGCGACAGGCTATTCCTCCAATCCCGGCTCTGATCCTACGATTGGCTGGATAAATGATCGCACATTTGGCGGTCCTTATATGCCGGTAAAAAATAATTATCGGGCAGATCAGTTTGGCATTTACAGTGATTTTTATGCACAGGGATATTTGAACGGAAGCGGTGTTAATTACAGCATCATCCGCTTTGCGGATGTGTTGCTATGGGCTGCCGAATGTGAAGTGGAAGTTGGTTCTCTTGACCGGGCAAGACAGTTGGTAAACTATGTAAGAGAGCGAGCCATGAATGGCCGCCAGGTTGAAGTTGCATATGATTATTTAGGTAATTATCTTCCTTCTGCAAATTATTATATCGCGTTATACAACACACCATGGTCGAACCAGGATCTTGCGCGCAAAGCCGTACGATTTGAAAGAAGACTGGAGCTTGCTTTGGAAGGTCATCGCTTCTTTGATCTCGTGCGCTGGGGCATTGCAGCGGATTATATAAACGAATATTTGTCTGTCGAAAAAACAAGACTTAATCATTTGGCGGCTGTAAAATT
>DATBFI010000176.1:0-4683 GCA_036558585.1 Chitinophagaceae bacterium | reverse complement strand
GAATAAAAATTTTTAGGGTAGCTCCGCTGTTGTTGATCCCTTTTATCGAGAACGCGTTTAAACATTTAAGTAATTTTACTGATCGCACAAATATTGTTCGTGTAGAAATGGAAAAAAAGGATGGAAAACTGGTATGTACTGTTTTTAATACTTCTTGTTTATCATCAAAAAATAATCACGAGGGAATTGGTTTAAGAAATGTAAAAAGACGATTGGAACTATTATATCCTGGCAGGCATGAATTAATTATTGAAGAGGGACCTGCTTCATATAAAATAACATTAACTCTAAAATTGCAATGAAGCTTAATTGTTTTATAATAGACGATGAACCACTGGCACGCAAATGCATAAGAGAATATGTGCAGCAAACAAACTATCTTGTTTACACAGGAGAAGCGGGAAGTGCGGAAGAGGCTATAAGCTCTTTGCAGGAAATGAAGGCTGATATTATTTTTACAGACATTCAAATGCCTGGCATTAGCGGGATTGATTTTGTGCGGGCTATTCGACATGAATCGTTGGTTGTTTTTATTACTGCTTATCCGGAATATGCTTTGGAAGGTTATGAATTAAATATTATTGATTATCTCCTGAAGCCTGTTTCTTATGAAAGATTTTTAAAAACGGCTAATAAAGCGAAAGAATATCTTGCACTAAAACACCACTCAAAAGAAAATATAAAACCCGGTTATTTCTTCATTAAATGTGGAAGTAAATTTGAAAAGATATTATTCGATGACTTGTTGTATGCGGAAGCATTGGAGAACTATGTAAAAATTTATACAAGAACAAAAATGTATATAACATATCTCACATTCAAAGGTCTTGAAGAATATTTATCACCTGAAAAATTTATAAGAGTTCATAAATCATATATCGTTTCTTTATCAAAGATTGAAAACCTGGATAATGAATTAATTAGGATTGCAGAACATGAAATTCCCTTAAGCAGGAATTACAGGACAGATGTAATGAATAAAGTGATAGGCAATAATTTGCTTAGAAGATAAGCCCTCTAAATCTCCCTAAAGGGAGACTTAAGAATATCGAGAAATTGACTTAATGACTAATTGACTAAATGACTTTTTCGTATGAAAGAAACTGCGGCATCATTTATTGCGAAGAGCACAATCAAAGCGGCTGACCTTGAACACAGGAGAAAAATAAATTTTAATATTAGTAAGTACGATGCAGTTGTGCCGCAGGGCAAGCAGCAATTTAAAGATATAATGCTGGCCCGGGAAAGAGCAAAGAATATAAAGTGGCGCGCTATTGAGAATCTGGATGCATACCTTGAAGAGTTTGAAAAGAAAATTTCATTGCGGGGTGCAAAAGTTATCTGGGCCGAACATGCCCAGGATGCTGTAAAAGAAATTGGAAATATCTGTAAAGAAAAGAATTGCAGAACATTGGTGAAAAGCAAGAGCATGGTTACAGAGGAGATCCATTTAAATGGGCATTTGCAGCATCTTGGTATTGAAAGCGTGGAAACGGATCTGGGTGAATATATACAACAACTGGATGGGGAACCTCCGTATCATATTGTAACTCCTGCTATGCATAAAAGCAAGGAGGATGTGGCAAAATTATTTGAACAGAAACTAGGTGTGTCTCCCGGTTTATCACCGGAGCAGTTAACGCAGGTAGCACGAGTAAAACTTCGTGAGAAATACATGCAGGCTGAAGTAGGCATAACAGGTGCAAACTTTATTGTTGCAGATGCAGGTGCAATTGCTGTTACTGAAAATGAAGGTAATGCAAGGCTTAGCTGTGCATGGCCAAAAACACATATTGTTGTAGCCGGGATTGAAAAAGTACTTCCCTCGCTTAATGATCTTGCATTGTTTTGGCCTTTGCTGGCAACTTATGGAACTGGTCAGCGCATTACAGTTTACAATTCAATTGTTTTTGGCCCTCGTCAACCCGGTGAAACTGATGGTCCCGAAGAAATGTATGTGATATTGCTTGATAATGGTCGCACAAATTTATTGGCGAATGCGGAGGAACGTGAAGCGCTGTACTGCATACGATGCGGTGCTTGTTTAAATGCATGTCCTGTTTATAAAAATATCGGGGGACATAGTTATGAAACAACATACAGCGGCCCTATCGGAAGTATCATCACTCCCCAAATGAAGGATATGGCTGAGTATAAGCATTTAAGTTATGCATCGTCATTGTGCGGTAACTGCACACAGGTATGTGCCGTAAAAATTAACCTGCATAGATTACTGCTCGAAAACAGGCATGAATCTGTTGAAAAAGGTGAGAGCAGTTTTAGCGAGCGCATTGCCTGGAAATTATGGAAGAAAGCAAGCCTTAACAGGGGTATGATGAATTTAGGCAACGGTAATTTAAAAAACTGGATGGTTAATAAAATTTTCAAAGGCTGGAAGACATACAGAACTGAACTGAACTTCAGCGAAAAAACATTTAATGAAATATGGAAAGAACGCATAAAGAACAACAGGTCGTTTTAAGTTCTGTGTTTTGTGTTTTTATGTTATGGGCTTTTGTACTTTGTGGCAGCCCGGTTGTGTCACTCGCTTGTGCTTTAAAACAGTGATGAGCAATTAGAAATTATGCCTTTCCTCCTCAATAATATTTACAAACCTGAATGAAGGTAATTCTCTATTCGCCGCAAATAAGTCCAAGACTAAATTACATCATTGATTTTCTCAGTGTTCACATCTTTGGTGAACCAGTCATCCTTACAACTGATATCGCTGAATTTAAAAATACCGATGCCATTAAACTAAATTATTCCTTAGCCGAGGTTGATGAAAATGAGATCCGGATTTCGCCCCATGCTCTTTTATTTGAAGAAGGAATACAACCTCAGTTAATAGAATGCTTTGAATGGCATCGCCTGAAAGTTTTTTTTAAAACAGAAGGCAATATTCCGTTTGATATTTTCGCAGCTTCTTTTTATTTACTTACGCGTTATGAAGAGTACCTGCCATATGAACAAGATGAATATGAACGATATGCTCACGTCAACAGTTTAGCTTTCAAGGAAAATTTTCTCCATTTGCCCCTGGTTAATTTGTGGATAGAGGAACTAATTAAACTGATTCAACGAAACCGAGCCTTCAGGCTTCAACCTTTGACGTTCAAATTTGCTCCCACGTATGATATAGACATTGCATATCGCTATCTTCATCATTCCGTTTTCAGAAATCTTGGTGGATATTATAAAGAAATATTAAGTGGTAAATGGAAATTATTGAAAGAACGCGACAATGTTTTCAGTGGCTCGCAAAAAGATCCCTTCGATACTTACGATTGGTTAGCTTCACTAAATAACCAGTATAATTTAGAGCCTGTTTATTTCTTCTTACTTGCGCAAAAAAGAAAGGGGTACGACAAAAATATTTCGCCGCACAATAGGGCTATGCAAAAACTGATTCAATGGCATGCGGCTAGATATACTGTTGGCATTCATCCATCCTGGCAAAGTGGCGATGATAAAATTATGCTTCTCCGGGAGATAAGTTTGCTGGAAAAGATATCAGGAAAAAAAATTACCCATTCACGTCAGCATTATATCAGGATGAATTTTCCCGAGACGTACAGAAGATTAATAAATGAAGGAATTAAACATGATTATTCCATGGGGTATGGCAGTATCAATGGTTTTAGGGCATCTGTTACTTTACCGTTTTATTGGTACGATTTAGAAAAGGAAGAAAAAACATCTTTACTTATTTATCCTTTTTGTTACATGGAAGCAAACTCTTATTTTGAACAACATTATAGTGCTGAGAAAGCTGCACAGGAATTACAAGGGTATTACGATATTGTAAGATCTGTAAAGGGTCAACTTATAACCATCTTTCATAATCATTTTCTTACAGAACAGCAACAATGGTTATCGTGGAGGAAGATGTATCATGATTTTCTTCAAAGAAATTTTGTTGGATAAACCTTCAAACCTTTTAATTTTATTCGCTCAAATACTGACCATGAAAAATATAAGAACTGTTTTTTTCTTTCAGCTCTCACTTCTCTTATATTCCGTTTGTAATGCTCAAACCGGATGGACTAATTTGTTTGACGGAAAAACACTGGATGGCTGGAAAAAACTTGGAGGCACTGCTGATTATAAAGTAGAGAATGGAATGATCGTTGGTTCAACTGTTTTAAATTCTCCTAACACATTTCTCTGCACAGAAAAAGAATATGGTGATTTTATTTTAGAACTTGATGTAAAAATTGACGACACAACATCCAATAGTGGAGTTCAGTTGCGTAGTCATTTCAACGATACTGCCAACAATGGCAATGGACGTGTATATGGTTACCAGTGTGAATTAGATCCCTCTGCACGAAAATGGAGTGGTGGCTTGTATGACGAGGGAAGAAGAGACTGGCTTTATCCAATGAGCCTGCATCCGGACGCGCTAAACGCATTTAAAGTAGGCCAATTTAATAAAGTACATGTGGAGTGTATTAATCATGAAATAAAAACTTGGGTCAACGATGTGCCCTGCGCTTACGTTGTTGACACTTTTGACAGTAAAGGTTTTATAGGTTTACAGGTGCACAGTATAGGTGATAATGCCAAGCTTGCAGGAGAAAAAATTTATTTTAAGAACATTCATATTCTAACAAACGATCTCAAACCACAGGAATTTCCCAAAGGCGTTTATGTGCTTAATACTATTCCAAATTATCTGTG
>DATBFI010000175.1:0-8298 GCA_036558585.1 Chitinophagaceae bacterium | reverse complement strand
GATACCTGCTGAAAGCGAAACGCCAAAAGATCCTGCAACAATTTTTTCTAAAAAATTCCGGCGTGATGATTTGTTTACTTCTTTCATAACAGCTGCGTTTTATTTAGGAGGTTATCTATTGGAAAATTACTTCAATAAATAGTTCGCTGAGCTTAATCCCCGGTTGCAACCTGTATTTTAATCACTATTTTTTTAACTACAT
This sequence comes from Chitinophagaceae bacterium, assembly GCA_036558585.1. Classification (GTDB taxonomy): domain Bacteria; phylum Bacteroidota; class Bacteroidia; order Chitinophagales; family Chitinophagaceae; genus DATBFI01. Next base: position 8,096 of record DATBFI010000175.1, on the reverse strand, counting down.
CATATCCATCAACTTTAATGGTCGGACGGTGTGCATCATTCGGAAAAAATAAAAAAAACTTGCCTGGTTCAGAAGTGTAATACTTTCCCTCTGCGTCATAATTGATCACATCAACAGTATAAGGTTTAGTAATGGTAGCTTTTGAAGCATCTGCAACACCTATTATTTCTTTGCCTTTGATAATATACTGCAGGTCTATATATTTTTTATGCGATTCCCACTTTACCTCTTCCATTTTTTTAGAAGGAGCTTCTGTAACAGTAGCAAATACTTCTTCGCCTGAAATGGGATATTTTCCCGCTTTGATCTCATCCAGGTCCTGGTCTCTTAAAAAAGCAAAAGCCGCATCCCACAATTTTTTATTTCTATGATATTCGTAATAAAAAGAATCCTTATTTACAGACGAATGAAGGTCTAACTTCAGGCCATTGGCCCATTCCTTTTTGTCAACCCATTTATTGATCGTTCTTTTTGAAACAGCTTGTGGTGATTGTTGCGCTTCGCCCGAGAAGTTTATCGCCAATGCCAGCAGTATGCATAAAATGATTTGGTGTTTCATTTTGTAATTTAGAAAATATTTCTTCATCATCATTATCTAATTTTCGGTAGTATCACAGTTTGTTTGTCATGCTGAGGCATGAAGCATCTAATAATAGATTCCTCCTTCGTCAAATGACAAACTGAGACACTACAAATTTTCCGAACATCGGCACGGACTCACATGAAAATTTCGTGACTTCACGGCCGCATAGTAATTTTTCTGCCTGGCTCATAAATAAAAATATAATTTCATATGGCTTATTTTATCTTCAGTATTAAACAAACACATGAAAAGGTTATTTTTCCTTTGCTTATTAAGCCTGCTGACCGAAACATTATGGGCCCAGCCTGCTACACAAAAAATATCTCCCGTTTCCAGCATGTTGATTTTTCCTCCACAGGATAAACACACGCATGGAAGTAGTATCGTGAGTCTGCCTAACGGCGATTTTCTGTGTGCCTGGTATATGGGTAGCGGGGAACGAACTGCCGATGATGTAAAAATTATGGGTGCCCGTTTGCAAAAGGGTGCAAAGGCATGGAGTGAGCCATTTATTATGGCAGACACCTACAATTTACCTGATTGCAACCCTGTTCTTTTTTTGAACAGTAAAGGAAAACTTTTTCTTGTTTGGATTGCAGTAGAAGCCAACCGTTGGGAGTATTCTATTCTCAGGTATAAAACGTCAACCGATTATTCCAAAAGTGGTGCACCGGTCTGGAACTGGCAGGATAATATTCTTTTAAAACCTGGTGACAGCTTTGCTGCAGAAGTTATTTCAAAGTTTAAAGAGCTGCCTGAAAATAAAGCTGGCTGGTCTGGCTATGCACCCGGCTACGATAGTATGATAATAGAAGCAAGCAGTGATATAAGAAAACGCAGTATCGGCTGGATGACGCGTATAAAACCACTGATTTTAAACAATGGCAGGATATTACTTCCGCTTTATTCAGATGGGTACAATATGAGTATGATAGCAATATCGGACGATGACGGTGATACATGGTATTCCAGTTTGCCCATTGTAGGGAGAGGTAATGTGCAGCCTGCCCTTGCCCTGAAAAAAGATGGAAATATTGCGGCATATATGCGTGACAACGGAGATGCACCGGCGAGGGTGCAGGTAAGCGAATCGGGCAACAAAGGGGAGCGCTGGTCGGCGGCTGTTAAAACGGAAATTCCTAACACAGCCAGTGTTGAATTGCTGGTTTTACATGATGGTAAATGGGCCTTCGTGGGCAACGATATTGAAGGCGGCAGGTACCGGCTTAGCCTTTATATTTCTGATGATGAAGGCCAGACCTGGAAATGGAAATACTATATAGAGAATGAGCAGCCCGGTAAAGGAAGCTTTTCTTATCCTTCTCTTATTCAAACCGAAGATGGGCTGTTGCACATCACTTACTCTTATCAATTAGAAAAAGCGGGGGAGACTATTAAGTATATAATTGTTGACCCGAAAATGATTACTAAATAAACAACATACAAGAATGGCTTTTGTTGTACCCAAAATATGGTTGTCACCTCCGAAATAAGTTCAGGCAGGATCGGTAACGTACATCGTCCCGCTGAACTTATTTCACCTTCTGATAATCGCTGCCATTCCATTTCCACGCGCCATTGTCACTGACTTTTATCCATTTATTATTTTCAAATTCCCACGTGTCTGCATAACTTGTTTCAAAGGCATCACCACCGCCATATAAAACAAGCTTTTTTCTAGACGGGTCATACCCTAAAGTTGCCAACATTCTTTGTGGTCCACTATCTGATAATTTTTTCCAGTTCCTTCCATCCCAGCCCCAGGTGTCATTGTGTATATCCCATAGCTCTCCATCTGCACTTACCGTAGTATCAACTTTCTTTTTCCACGCATCGCCACCAAAAAGTATCACCATTTTTCTGCTGCCGTCATAGGTCATGGAAAATCTTCCGCGGGGTCCGGGACCATCGTTTGTAATGTGTTTCCACTTTGTACCATCAAATTCCCACGTGTCCTGTTGTAAACCAGCAGCATTGTAGCCACCATACAAAACAACTTTACTGCGCAAAGAATCGTAAGCCATTCCAAAATGAAAACGGCCACCGGGTCCTTCGATCTTCATTTCTTTCCATTCACCATTTTTTAAAATCCATGTTGAGCTGTCATTATTTCTTTTTTGATTTTGACCACCATACATAACAAAAGCATCCATATTGGCTGCATATATCATTTTGCAATGATCTCTAGTACCGATATCGTTTGTTGTTATTTTCTTCCATTGCATTCCGTTGAACTGCCACGTATCGCCATGGAGATCTTCGTAGCCTTTACTGCCGACTCCACCGAATACATAAATGTCATTTGTCTTTGTGTTGATTGCTGCAGTGCTTAATGATTTTGTATCGGGACCTGCAGCGTCAATCTTTTTCCATTTTTTTCCATCCCAACTATATACATTGCTCTTTCCGTCAGCGGGGTGTTTTGTGTAGCCATCAATCAGTAACAACGATTTGGTCTCGGGCGAATAAATAAGATTGCCTGTAACTCTTGCATCCGGATGTTCCTGGTTTTCCGCACGATACAGAAGATTTATGACACACATCAATAGTATCACATGTTTCATAGCTTTTGGTTTTGATTGGTTAATCTGCGGAATCTATATGTTACAGCTCAAATTAGTATTACTGAGATTCTTTTTCTAACATTCCGATAAATTCGGAAGTGATTTTTTGCCGTGCTTCTCCGTCATGCTGTTCACCTTAGGCGAATCAGTATCTCTGCAAAACATTTATTACACAGTAACATCAACTCTCAATCCCTTGGTCGCATCATGAGCACCAGTAAAAACAAACACGCGAATGAACAAGCCTGCCGATAATGATGTGCTCCGTGTTTAAAATTGTTTCCGCTTTTGTCTTACTTTCATTCATCAAAACAAAACTGTATCAAAATAAAAATCAGCCATTATGAAATTCTTACCATCGCTCATCATTTTCCCTGTAACATTTTTTATTTGTATCGGTACGGCTTTTTCACAATCATCGTCTTCCCGTTTCAGCGCTAATGTGTACGTAAATGGCAACGGTGATTCGCTCAGATATCGCCTGCTTACTCCTGATTCTGACACATTACGAAAATATCCGTTGGTGATTTTTTTGCATGGTTCCGGTGAGAGAGGCAGTGATAATGAAGCACAGCTCAAGTGGGGTGTAATGAATTTTGCAACTGATCAAGCAATGGCTTTGCATCCCGCGATCGTTATAGCGCCGCAGTGTCCTGAAAAATTGGGCTGGTCAAATTTTTCACGTGGCAAAACTACCAGCGATACACGATTATTACCTGCCCCATCAAAACCAATGGAACTTCTTATTGAACTAATTCATCAATTAGAAAAAAATATGCCTGTTGATACGAATAGAATTTATATTACCGGTCTGTCAATGGGTGGCTTTGGCACGTACGATGCGATAGAACGTTATCCAAATTTATTTGCAGCCGCTATGCCCGTTTGCGGCGGAGGCGACGTATCAAAAGCTTCGGTTATTGCACATATTCCTATCTGGAATTTTCACGGGTCCGAAGATCCGGCAGTTAATCCTCAGTATTCAGTCGATATGATGAATGCATTGATCAAAGCCGGTGCACATCCTGCATTTACTTTCTATCCCGAGACCGGTCACTTTTCATGGATAGCGGCTTACAGTGATCCGTTGGCAATGAAATGGTTGTTCAGGCAACACAAATAATTTAAAATAATTTCTTATGGCATTTGATGAAAACCTAGCAAACAGGGTAAGAGAGATCATTTCTCCCACGCATAAAAAAATAGAAGAGAAAAAAATGTTCGGCGGTTTGTGCTTTATGATAAACGATAAGATGTGTATCGGCGTAGAAAAAGAGCGATTGATGCTGAGAATAGATCCCGGTAAGAATGATGATCTGTTAGAAAAAGAAGGGTGTACACCTATGGACTTCACGGGCAAAGTAATGAGAGGGTTTGTGTTTGTAAGCAAAGATGTATTAAGAACAAAAAAGCAATTGGAATACTGGGTAAACCTTGCGCTTGAGTATAATAAGACCGCACCTCTTTCAAAAAAGAAAAAAACAAAACCATCATCGAAATGATGTTGAGGTATTAATCATTCTAACAATTTACAACATGACTGGTAGCTTGTTTTGTTTGCTCAGCAAATCATTTTATTTACGCACTTCTTTAATAACTGTGCCAAGCAGGTCGACTACCTCCTGTGAAATAATTCCGATCTGTTCAATTTCATTTCCTGCCCTCCAATGTTCTCCGTCCCTGTCTTTTATCAGGGTAAGGCGCTGGGTGCCTTTGTCCGACTGAAGCAGTACATCATAGGTTCCGGTAAGATGTCCTTCCCATGAAATTGTTTCGGCTAGAGCCGCTTTGTAAAAAATATTGTTGTGTGTGAATGTCGTGGCAAAAACCAGGTGGTCGGTTGTATCTGGCCTGCCAGCGATAAGTTGGAAGTCCATATTACTTTGTTTAGGATAGCAAGTTAGAAAAAGGTGTTCTCTTTGACCGAAATATTCGACATACGTTTTAATATGCCTGTCAAATAGTTAATTTTTTTCGACATAAAAAATCCGTCTTCTTTTACGGCAGGACTTACTTGAAATATTTGAAGAGGTGTATCCTGTAAAGAAAATATTTCCTCTACCCTTGTCTTTATCCTGCAAGGATAAAGGGCTCAACTTTCTCCCGATATTAACATACCATGACGCTGATAAACAAATACCATTTTAAAAATTTTTCTCAGTTCTGGGGAATTAATTGAAAAAAGATATTGGATATATGATTTTTGTTCCATTACTTTGTAACTCAAAGTACTTTTAAATTTTGTTTACGTTCGAGCCATTATGTAAAATCCTTTGTTATGAGAGAAGAAATCATCAAGAACATTGACAATCCGGGGCAACTTGAGAAACTTTACCGGGATAATAAAACGACTTTTAAAAAGGAGTTCAATCTTGCTTATCCAGACATCCATGAGAATATGGTAGCTCAGGCCTGGAATGAACGGTTAAATTATGAGAATGAAGAAATAACCTGGGGTACCAGGAATGAATTGATTTTTGTACTGGTAGCATGTTTCATTGCAGGTTTGATCGCCAAAATCCCGGACTATACTCGACTGGAACCGCAAAACTTTTATACAAGAAATATTGCCTTTGTCGTTTTTCCCTTGCTGACTGCATATTTTGCATGGAAACAAAAAATTCAGGTGAAAAAACTATTTTTCATTTCAGCAGTATTCCTGATTTCCGGGATATACATTAACCTGCTTCCTGACAGTAAAAGCGACACTTTTATATTAGCCTGCATCCACCTGCCGTTGTTTTTGTGGGCCGTCCTGGGGTATACATTTACGGGAAATAAACCGGAAAACTTTCAGAGGCGTCTTGATTTTCTCAGGTATAACGGGGACATGGTGGTGATGTCAGGACTTATACTGATTGCAGGCGGTGCACTTGCAGCCATGACATTTGGTTTATTTGAACTAATTGATCTTAAAATAGAAGTTTTTTATCAAAAATACATCGTAATCTGGGGGCTTGCTTCGGCTCCTATCATCGGGACGCAACTTGTGCGCAAAAATCCACAATTAGTAAATAAGATTTCGCCTGTAATTGCAAAACTGTTTACTCCATTGGTTCTACTCACACTGATCATCTACCTGGTTGCAGTAATCATCACGGGAAAAGACCCGTATAACGACAGGGAATTCCTTTTGATCTTTAATGTACTATTGATTGGGGTGATGGCCATTATTTTTTTCTCCATTGCAGAAATCCAAAAAAATCCGGAAAACAAAATCAGTTCATTGTTATTGTTCGGGTTATCGATAGTAACGGTTATTGTAAATGGCGTTGCACTGTCAGCAATCGTATTTAGAATTTCCGAATGGGGAATCACACCAAACAGGCTGGCTGTTTTAGGCGGAAATATTCTGATGCTGATTAATCTGCTTATTGCAACATACAGGCTTTATAAAACAATAAAAGACAGTAATGAAATTGAGAGGGTTGAAAACAGTATAGCTTTTTTTCTGCCAATATATTGCTTATGGACGCTGGTGGTAACTTTTGTTTTGCCTGTAATTTTCAATTTCAGGTAATGCGTGAATTTTCTTCTCTGAGAGCCAAAAGAACAATAAAGAATATTTATTCCAAGATACGGCGCAGATAATTTATCTGCCCAAGATGATAATTTAAATGAAGCAACAATTGCACCAGTACATAGTTGTTAGAAGCGTTCGGTTTGTCGAAAAATATAGGGTATTCAGCCTCCATATTTTCCGGAGGGAGAGCGCTCACCGTTTTGTTGATCATCGGGATAAGTTCTTCTAACTGGGCTACCAGCTCTTTTCTTTCCACTCCTTTCTGAATAAATTCCTGGTCGCGGTGGCGGACATACCCTGTATGTGCAAGTGTAGCTCCGATAAGATAATTCAGGCCACCAATGATATGCAATACGAGATTGCCGCATGAGTTCTTCACGGAGCCCTGTGTTTTCCACAGGTCTTCTTCGTTGTTAAATAAGTTCACCTCTTCGATCAGTTTACGGATATCTCTCTCATAAAAATTGGCTAATACATTATTTAGCATAACAATAATGTTTTACCTGTAAATTTAGCCCCATCCTTAAAGGGAAGTTGATATGGCGGGCAAAAATTTGCATTCAACGAAATAACGGGGAGAAACCATCGTAGAGCTTGAATCTTCACAAAGACTCAATTGCTGAAGTTACAGCAGTGCTGTAGTTTAAGAACATTTCCCGAAAATAGGCTGTTTGCCATACAGTCAAGGTTTTCGGGCGTCTTTTTTATTTTTTTTAGACAAGCTACATGTAAAGAAAAATTTGGTAGAAGTAAATAGTAAAATGAGATTGCCACAGTTGCCTGTACGCAATTAAAGAGTAAAACCTTGCAATAACAGTTGGGCTATTTTTGTTACTTTAATGCAAGGAGAGCAAAATGAAAAAATTTTCAAAGGCATTTTTAACATGCATAAAAGAAACCCAGATCACCAGTTTGCGGGCAGGTAAGGACAGGGAAAAATTCACCGGCATCTGGATGGTAGTTATTGATGACCGGATCTTTGGCCGCTCTTACTATGGCGCAGAAAGAAGCTGGTACACTGCTTTTTTAAAAAACAAAGAAGGTGATATAAAATGCGGAAAAGAAATTATTCCTGTTAAGGGCGTAAAACCGGCAGACATCAACACTATCACAGAAGCCATCAATAAAGCTTATGAGAAAAAATATCTAATAAAAACTTACAATAAAAAATGGGTCGATGGTCTCTGTGAACAAGGAAGAGTAGAAAGGACGATGGAGTTTACTCCGGTGTGAAACGGATTTGGGAAGATTGAAGTGACGATAGTATAGAGGATTTACTTAAGACTTTCTGATCAAAACCAGCTCTGCAAAATATTTTTATCGTGGGCAACTCTCCCCATAATTTTTTTCATAACTAATCTTAAGCGAATCGAAAATTTCATCTAACACTTCAAATTTATTGATGTCTATTTTATTGAGTAAATAT
>DATBFI010000174.1:0-3788 GCA_036558585.1 Chitinophagaceae bacterium | reverse complement strand
TTTGATTTGTTCTTGTTAAAAAGACCTCGTGCAGAAAAAGATTATACAAAACAGGAAATTGTAAAAGCAAAAGAAAGATTCGATACAATGATGGATGATGAAAAAGAAGTACTATATAAAAATGCTTTGCTTGGTTTGCCCGGCAGTGAAGAACATTTTACAAAAGAACAAATCCTTGCTTCGTTGGAGACATACAAATACATTGATGCAAAAAAATTAAAAGAGCATTTATTTTATTTTTTAAAAGAGATTGTTCCTGTAGCAGAAGAACTGAAATTAAAAATGGCTGTACATCCCGATGATCCACCCTACCCTATTCTTGGTCTTCCGCGAATTGTAAGTACCGAGCTGGATGCAAAAGAATTGCTGAATGCCGTACCGTCACCTGCTAATGGTCTTTGTTTTTGTACTGGCTCCTTTGGTGTAAGGGCTGATAATGATTTGGTGGGCATGATAAAAAGACTTGGAGACCATATTCACTTTTTGCATTTACGCAGCACAAAAAGAGATATGGAAGGAAATTTTTATGAAGCTGATCATTTGGATGGCGATGTAAATATGTATGAAGTAGTGAAGGAAGTTGTATTATTAATGAAGCGCAGAAACGTATCGATCCCGATGCGACCTGATCATGGCCACCAGATGCTCGATGATTTTAAGAAGAAGACTTATCCCGGTTACAGCTCGATTGGACGATTGCGGGGATTAGCTGAACTGAGAGGATTGGAATCAGGAATAAGTAAAAGTATCAGTTAACAAAACTGGAGTGAATGAGAATGATTTTCACTTCTGGTTATTGATCTTAAATACTTTTAGATAATCATTATTTACTGCTGCAAGGATAAGCTTGTCACCATTTTTTTCCTGTAACAATTTTATATTTTTTATATCTCCCTTTAATATAAAGCCACTTGTTGGGGGAGGTATTGCAGTAAATTGATTGTTTCCTTTTCCACGCAGGAAACATCCGTAAGAAGCGTCATAACGGCCATTCATAACTTCCGCCTGGTATTCGTTGCCTGCAAGCAAAATATCTTTTACACCATCGTTATCTATATCGTCGCAAATAATAGTATTGACCGGTGCAAACTGAGCTTCCATCGGCAGTACATGCTTTACAAATTTTCCTTTGCCTTTGTTTTCAAGATAACATGAGCGCGTTTCATTGCAGGTGAGTTCAAGAAGATCCTTTCTTTTGTTTGACGGAAAAATATCATTGAAGCCTGCATCAGCAAATTCCTTATTGTGCAGGAATTGCTTTCTTATAGCAGGCACCTGGGATGCAAGCATGTCCTTACTTACTGCAGGAAATAATTTTTTTGTTCCATTGTTGGTTTTGATATAATAGAACATCACAGGATCAATGCTGCCATTGTTATCAAGATCTGCTGCAAACAGTTTCATTGGTTCAGTAGCGGTTGTGTGATAAATGCAATTTAATCCCAGATTACCTGCAACAATGTCCATATCGCCATCGCCATCCATGTCGCACGCAGCAAGACTTCGCCATATACCATTCATTTGTGCAAGTCCTGTTGCGTTCGTGACTTCCTGCAAATGACCATGATCGTTTTTAAAAAAGCGAACAGGCATCCATTCACCCGCAATGATCAGATCAGGTTGGTTGTCTTTATCGAAATCTGCCCACACTGCGGAAGTTATCATGCCTGCCTGTTGCAAAGAAGGGCAAACCTTTGCAGTAACATCAGTAAAAACACCATTATTATTTTGAAGGATAAAACTTCCTGGAGAAAGGGGATATTGCTTGCTAACTCTTCCACCAATAAAAATATCGAGGTCACCATCCCTATCATAATCTCCCGTTGTCACGCATCCTGCAATTGTTCTTATTGTTGAAGGGATCGCATCTCTCTGTAAAGAAAAATTCCCCTTTCCGTCATTTACATATAAACGCGGAATATAGTAAGACGAATTTTCATCGTACCGCGTGTCACCACATGTAACAAGCAGGTCAAGATCTTTATCGTTATCTGTATCAAACAAAACGCAGTCCATATCTTCCTGCATTTTGGTTGTGTCAGCCAAAGGCTTTGATATAAATGTTCCGTTTTTCTGTTGCAGGAATATTTTGCCCCACGAATTAAAACCGCCGCCGATAAAAAAATCTGAAAGTCCATCATTGTTGATATCGCCCGTTGTAATAAAGGGTCCAAGCTGTGAATATTTCTGCGGCAATAATCTTTGCGTGGCGAAATCATTGTAGGGTGCGTCGGTGTGTTTGTATGCAACATTCAGTTCATGCGTTATATCAGTAAAGAGGTGAGACGATGTATTTGAAGAAGCATGATAAATGTCAGTGGCGTCTTTTTGGCGTATTGTAAACAAAGTGTCGGTCCTGATATTTTTTAATACCTGCATTTTATTATCGGGCCATATAATAACAAGTGAATCCACTGAAGTATGATTACCTGTGCCGAAAATTATTTTTGTATCAACTGTTGAAAGATAACCGCGAACAGGATTTTGCTCCTGCATTTGCTTTAGACCCCTGGTGTATAAAAATATTTTACTTCCAAAGCCATTACGATTTAAGCTATCTCCCTGCAAAGTCACCTGGACGTAATGACTTGCATGTGTATTATTTTTTTGAACGGTGTTGTTGATAAAAATAAAAGGCTCTTTGTTAATATTGCTTACTACCAGGTCGATATCGCCGTCATTATCAAGATCTGCACCGGCAGCGCCGTTACTCATTGATGGGTCATCAATGCCGGCGGTAGAAGACGCATCTGTGAAGGTGTAATCCTTGTTATTGAGATAGAAATAGTTTTTCAGATTTATGTGATCAAGCGAAGCAAGTCTTTCATTCAGCAATTTTCTTTTCTGTATTTCATCATGCATATTCGCAACAGTAGCCGTGAACTGTACAAAATCTGAATTAATAAAATCTCTGCCAATGCCATTAGTGATATGGATGTCCTTATAACCGTCATTATTAAAATCCGCCATTAACACACTCCAGCTCCAGTCTGTTTCGGAAATGCCTGCCAATTGTCCTATCTCACTAAAAAAAGGCATGGCTGTATCCTGCTGCATTTGCACACCATTATTCAGTTGAAGCATGTTGCGCATAAATTCCGGTTCATAGTACATAGAGCGTTCCAGCTCGTACCTGTCGTAATTCATAAATGAGTATGAAATTTTTTTTCGCTCATTATTCTCAGGCTGCATATCGAGTGTTACAATGTCGGGCAAACAATCATTGTTGATATCCGCCGCATCCGTTCCCATACTCGAATAACTCTGATGTTTTAATGCTTTGCTGATGCAATTTGTGAATGTGCCATTTTTATTATTCAACCACAATTCATCATTGGAAAGAAAATCGTTCGACACATAAATATCCGGCCATGTGTCATTATTAAGATCACTTACTACAACACCTAACCCATAACCATCTTCTTTTATTCCTGCTTCGCGGCTAACATCGGTAAAGTAAGGATGACCGAGATGATGAATATCGCCGTCATTCCTGTATAACTTATCATTTGCAGGAGAAGTACCGCTTAAATTTTTAGGGTAAATATCATTTGGGTTAACACCATTCAGCATGTAATTTAATAAGTACATATCCAAATCGCCATCCTTATCATAATCAAAAAAAGCAGCCTGTGTAGAATAACTGGTGTCAGCCAACCCATATGCCGCAGCTTCTTCTCTAAACGCGACCTCAGCCCCGCCCTTTCCTTGCGGAGAGGGAGTAATGCCCTGGTTGATAAACAATAAATTCTTTGCCCGCTGCAATAAATTCTTCCCAAATACACAAA
>DATBFI010000173.1:0-5252 GCA_036558585.1 Chitinophagaceae bacterium | reverse complement strand
TGCCAGGCAACAAGGAGATAACTTCATTTAGCTTTTCATTTGGCGCATTCAACAAAATATATTTATTGTTCTTTGCCTTTTTTACTGCCTGTATACGAAAAAGCAATTTACTGAGTAACTGCTTCTGTACTTTTCCAAGTTCTTTATTCTTTATCAAAACAGCCTGTGAATGTAATATTGTCTCCACTTCTTTTAGACCATTCATAAATAAGGTCGAGCCGCTGCTTACAAGGTCGCAAATAGCATCTGCTAATCCTATGCCGGGAGCAATTTCTACACTGCCGCTTATTTCATGAATCTCCGCATCAATATTATTTTCAGCAAGATACTGCTGAACAAGAAATGGATAACTTGTAGCAATTTTTCGGCCTGTTAAAAAATTTGTCCCATTGTATTCGTCATATCTTTTTACCGCGATAGATAAACGGCATCTGCCAAAGCCAAGTTTTTCAACCACATCTATTTTCTTTTTCTTCTCGTACACTATATTTTCTCCTACAAATCCAATATCCGCGACCGCATCTTCAACATACTGGGGAATATCATCATCTCGTAGAAAATAAACTTCCATTGGAAAGTTGCTGGCCTCACTTTTCAATTTGTTCACGCCGTTACTTATTTCAATGCCACACTCTTTTAAAAGGCGAAGTGAATCTTCATGCAGCCTGCCGGATTTTTGAATTGCTATTTTTAGTTTGACGCTGCCTCTCATGCCCCCATCCTCTGGGGAGCCAGGATTTAATTGAAACATAAATTTAATCTTGTTGTTAATCTTATAATTCCTGAACTGTTATCCTTCAGGATTGGGCTACAATAAAAAAGGCTTACAGTTTTGTAAGCCTTTTTGTTTATACAAGTATACACTACAACACCGGCCTACCTGACTGGTAAGAAATGATGATGTATATGTATATGAGTATTCATAGCGCAAAAATAATGGAAGAAAGTTCGTGAACAAATTTTTATTAAGAAGTCAACACTTCGATTTTTGTAAAAGGCTTATCCGTGGATCCAAGAATTTGATTAATTTTTAAAACAAGCTCTTCGGGATCAATATCTGCACGATTTGAAAAAATAAGTACCAAATAATTTTTATCAGGAATTGTAAAACTAAATGTCCTGAACCCGCCATTGGAGCCACTATGGTATACATATTTTAACGGGTTGCTTTCATCGATAAACCAGCCATAGCCATAGCCGAGTGTTTTCCCGTTGTCAATTACATATTGTAAGGACCTTGCCTTATCCGTAATCGACCTGGAAAACACTTTGGTCGATTGTAATGCAGAAAACCATTTCAGGTAATCGTTTACGGATGTGTAAATGCCTCCATCACCTTCTGTGGAAAAGAAGATATGTTCATCGGCTCCTGATTTTTGAAATTTGTTTTGTGTGCTATTCCATTCATATCCTGTTGCCGGCGAAATAATTCCTGACTGTTCATTCCACACGCTCGTGTGATTCATACCGGCCGGTTGAAAAATATTTTTTTCGAGATAGGTATTGTAAGACAACCCGCTTAGTTTTTCTATAATAAGCGCCAGCAGGCAATAAGCAGTGTTACTATACCTGAATTGAGTACCTGGAACAAAATAAGTAGAGTCTATATTTTTTATTGCATCAAATACATCTTTATTGTGAGCGTGATGCATTTGATTTGTGTTCACATAACCATAATGATCAATTATTCCGGAGCTATGAGTAAGTAACTGTTTTACTGTTATCACATTCGCAACTTTTTTATTCATTTCAGGAAAAAACATGGTGAGGTTATCATTAAGCGATAACTTGTTTTTTTCGGCAAGTTGCAAAACGGCCAGTGCAGTAAACTGTTTTGTAAGCGAAGCAATATTAAAATTTGTTGAAGAAGTGATTTTTTCCTTTGCATCAATATTGACAACACCATAACTTTTTTTAAAAACAATCTTTCCTTGTTGCATAACAGCAATTGAAGCACCGGGTTGATCATTCAAATATACAGAGCTAAGTAAAGAATCGATCTTATCCGGGTCATTTGCAAATATGGTAACTTGTGGCAGAACAAGACATGACACGAATAAAACAATTGCAGGTAAAATTGAAGTCTTCATGCAGGAAAGTTAATTCAATGCAACTATACTTTTCTTAGTTACACTTTGAGGCCTTAGTTTTTTAGAATCGCTTGCTTTGATTATTAATGCAGCGGTGGATGGCAAATGATCCGTTTTGTCAAGAAAGTTATACCGTACATGGAGCTTGATTTAAAAGTTTGCCAAATTGCCCGACGTTTGAATAAATAATGATACATGAAAGTCAGCAATATTTTTTTATCAATCTTTTTTATCGTTTCCTGTGTTCACGCAGAAGTTAAAAAATATACAGGAAGCACTCCTGCAGATCCGGTTGTGCGTTCATTCCTGAGCATTCCGCTGGGGGACTCTGTTGATTTTATCCGGTGGCAATTGACACTTTATGACGACCGCTATACGCTCTCTTGCAATTATGGTATTAGCAAGCCAAACACAAATGGGTTCATCAATGACGGTGAAAAAATTGCCTTAAATGGTGCAGTGAATAAAGAAAAAAATATTTGCAAACTGAACAACGGCAATAAAATTTTAAATCTCATTGAACTGAATGCAGACCTGCTGCATGTACTGGATGCCCAATACCACTTATTAGTAGGTAACGGAGGATGGAGTTATACGCTTAGCAATCTGTCCCCCTCAGTTACTGATCAAATCAATATAACGGCAAAACGAACCGTATTGAAAGATTCAATGGCTTTTGAAGGAAGAACGCCCTGCAATGTTCCGGGTATTATCCCTGCAGGCATGCTATGCTATAAATTAAAATGGTATATCGTTTTATATGCAAACGCCGAAAAGAATGGGGCCGGTACTTATAAAGTGTACGGCACTCCATATCGTAAGCAGGGTGGCAAAACCGGAAACTGGAAAATTGTTACGGGGAAGAACGGGCGAATCATTTATCAACTGTATGAAGATAATGGAAACGGTTTTCTACATCTTTTAAAACTGGACGAGCATGTACTTGTGTTCACCGATGCACAGGGAAAATTACTGGTAGGCAATGAGGATTTCAGTTATACAATGAACCGAATTGTCAATAGGTAGCAGCGAAGTCATTAATGTGAAGTTGATGCATTTTGTTTTAATTTTCTATGATGAAAATATCCTTGTCAGAAGCTACCGCTGATGATGTAGCTGCAATTGTTGCAATAAAAAATCAAGCGGCACAGCAGCTTACTTCGCTTTATGGAAAAGGACACTGGAGCTATCAATGCACCGATAAAGGAATTCAATATGAAATGAAAGGCAACTCAAAACTGCTGATAGCAAAATATAACAATGTAATAGTAGGCACACTTAACCTTGTTACAAAAAAACCATGGGCTATTGATGTAACTTATTTTACAAGAGTGCAGCAACCAATTTATCTTATTGGTATGGCTGTTCATCCTGACTGGCAAAGAAACGGTATTGGAAGCCACATGTTACAACAGGTAAAGGCATTTGTTGTTGCATGGTCTGCGCAGGCTATCAGGCTTGATGCATATGATAATCCGGCCGGAGCAGGGGAATTTTATCGCAAATGCGGATACAAGGAGAGAGGTCGTGTAGTGTATAAAAGCAATCCGCTTATCTATTTTGAATTGCTTGTTTGAAGCGGAGAATTATTAATTTTAAAAACATTCAACGATCGCTAATTCTCTTCTGTATATTTTTTAAAGTTGTCAAGGATAGATTGCCAGCCTCCTCTTTGCAATTCAACAGGATGCTCATTTTCTGCCTCAAAACTTTCTGTTACTTTGGTTTTGTTTTCCTTAGACGAAAAGGTCACTTTCACCTTTCTGCCATCACCAATAGTATATTCGATGTATTTATTCGTGGTGACAGCATCGTATACACCGTAGAAATCAAACCCGAAGCTTCCGTCTTTCGCTTCCATCCTGTAATTAAAATTGCCACCGGCACGTAAATCATTTTCTGCCCTTGGTGTATGCCAATCAGCAGAGGCATTATTCCACTTTGTAATATGGGCAGGTTTTGTCCAGTATTCCCAAACTTTTTCTACCGGGGCGTCAATGGTGTTTTCTACCGTAATGATCGTTTTCTCCTGTGTTTCCATTTTATTCAAATTTATTGTTACCATGTTTTATTTACAATGCAAACATCTTACAGGTCAATAAAAGATAAGCTGTGTGAAAACGACAATAAAGAGGTTGTTTGCGACAAGGTGATGAGCTTGTGAGGAATTTATAAAATAGAAAGTTCGAAGTGACTACGCCTGACAAACAAGCTGCAAATCACTTCGAACGATAATAAAAATGCAAATGGTGTTCAGAAATTTCAGAAGCAAGGACTACATCGAAAATTCTTCGGAGACAATTTTACCGTCTTTAACATGATAAGTGCAAAGCTCCGTCATACCCATACGGTTACCATCTTTCATGGTAACATCCATTTTCATAGTAATAGCAAACGAATTATCGGCGACGAGAGGACCAGAAACGTCAAGCCCATGCATGTCTTTTACCATTGAATTCCATTTCTCACCCTTTTCTTTAATGGCCTTCAGTCCTTTTGTTTCTTTCGGAAATTCAGGTGAAGCATGTTGTTCGATGCTTACGGCATCCTCAGCAAACAATTCTGTTTGCGCTTCTTCAAAGCCGCCTTTACGGCAAAGCTCAACAAGGCGGTCAGCGATTTCTTTTGTTGTCATAATAATTAGTTTTCTCTAAGCTAAGAAATGTTTTTATGAAAAGATATAGCTAATAAGGAAATAACACCATAGTGTAAATGTAACTCGTTGAAAATATTCGAAGTTACGGCCTGTGTGCCCGGAAGTATCAATACAACTGGTTGGCTCCCCGGATAAGCGGCAAAAAATATTAATTATTTTTTTCCGTTTATATAATACTAAAATCCAATAAGCATGAAGAATTTATACTCCCTTGTTCTTTTACTCCCTTTTGTTGTTTGTGCGCAAAGAAATGTGGACCTTGACCGGTACAATTTTACAGTGCAATACCGCTCGCTTCCGGCGTTAAAACTCGATAGTACTTACCACACTTACAATATAGAAATTGAAGGCACTAAATTAATGCAGCCCTTACTCAATCAAATGGACCCGGCAAAAACAGTATCGCTTGAAGGATGGCGCAAACTTGAATCAACCGGGCATATCACTATACACGTAAAACTGGATAATATCCTGCCGGAATCTGTGTCAGGGAAAGAAAGGGTAGA
>DATBFI010000172.1:0-4090 GCA_036558585.1 Chitinophagaceae bacterium | reverse complement strand
ATACGTTAATTTTTGATATCAGTATGCAAGGCGATAAAAAAGGCTTGTTACAATTTATCCTTTTCCACGGGTATGCTAAAATCGCGGTTGCAGGAATAACAACAGTAGCAGTTTTTTTAAAATAACCATGTTACACGGCAGATATTTCACGCCATTTTTTGTGATTTTTCACCTTGTCCCCGCAATATGCAGCATTTTAGTTTTGCATTCGCAAAAAGAAACAGGAGCCCGAATTTAATATCAAATGAAATTCTTAGGGGATTCTGTTTACTAAATCATTTTTCTCACTTTAAAATATAAAACTTATGCCAGATCCCTGCCAACTTATTAATAATGAAATATCGGCTCTCGAATCAGAGATCAGTAGCCTGCAGGATGAGCTGGATACAGCGCCTGCTAACCAGAAATCATCTATTATTAAGTTAATCCAGGATGCGCAAAACGAATTGCACTTGAAAACTATCGCGTTTGAAAATTGCCAAAACAATTATGTCGCAGAAAATGTATTTAAATGCAATGATGGTGGCCTTTATTACTTCACACAATCCGGAACAAATTTTTATTGGTTTGGTGAACATCAAAATAATGGCTTTGCCAATATTTTTATTGGCACGCGAAACGGCAACCTGATAACAGGAGATTGGTATGATGTTCCAAAAGGACTTAGAAATAATCATGGAACTATTACATTATCGTTTAATGAGTCAGATAAGTCATTCACAAGAATTGAGGTGACGGGTGACTTTGCGGGTACTTTATGGCAACCATATAAGCCATACATCGATACACAGAAACCTGCCGGAAAATTATTCAAGACACCCGGTTACCAAAGCAAAACAAGTTTAACGGGGGCATGGATAGGTAATAACAAAACAAATTTTTACATAAACCAAATTGGTGAGGTTGTAGTTGCGTTTGCAGAGGGTTTCAATTTTAGTGGAATTTTTTGGGGACCGTTTGATGGTCAAACATGGGCTTGTAATTGGGTTACTGTAGCGAAATCGGGCAATACTTTACAAACAGGTACTACTCAGTTTAATTTGTTTCAGCGTACAGACCTCGGAATTATTCATATTTCATATCTGCAGCATACCGGCCAGGTAAGTGGAATAAGCGACACAAGAATTAGCAAGATCAACGCTGTCGACTTCTCTATAAACCTGACAAATTTTGAAATTGTAAAGAAGCAGGAAACTTTCAGTGATGAGCCTTTTCTCTGGACTTGTTTAGTTAAACTGGATGGGGATACGGTAGCTTATGAGGATATTACTAATGCTACAGCTTTTGTCTGGTGCAGGGGAGAGCATGGTAACGTACAGCCTGGTGCGATTTCTCCATCTCTTGGCTTATTCTCAACTACTTTTAAAACAATAAGGGATTTAGAGCCATTCGATGCCATTGTTACTTCCAATACCAGGCTTGCAATAATTGTACTGGCTTTTGAACAGGACCAAACAGACGATAATGCCCTTTTAGCGGGAAGAAGAGCCTTTGAAACCACGCTTTTACAAATGTTGCAGGATGCTATAAGAAATTCGGATGTAAACTTTCAATTTGAAGAGGAACAACAGGAGATTTTGCACGATGCAATTGTGCAGGCAATTAAAGATGCCCAAAGATCAGTATATGGATTTATAGACCCGGATGACTTTATCGGGTTTCAGTATAAGATTTTTTCATTTGCAGATCTTACTCCTATATCAGATCCGGCGATAAACTTTGATTTTTATAGTTGCTTTGAGTTTATAAATCTGTTCGGTGGAGTTTCAAGAGACCCTCATTGCCCAATACCTGCTAGTCCACAGGCGAGTTCAGTTGTTGATACTTATTATAGGGTTACCGGGAATGTAGAAGTTACATTCAGCCCGGTATTACTGCCTGATAATGTTCCTGCCTCCCTGCGTGTAGCGGAGTTGGAAAGCAACTTACAAAAAGTGTAATAAAGTGTCTAACCACCAGGCAACCACTCCTGCCCAAAATTTCCACTGGAATATGTTCGCGAAGCAGGATGCATATTTTATGAAAGAGAAAAAAATTGAGTAGAAATAAAACAGTTGTATACTTCTTATATATCCATTTCAAACCACGTTAAGAGGGGCTTTTTTATTGCATCCTGTCGGCTGAACAAAAAACTAAAGAGAGCAGGAAGCTGCAGGTCTATGAATGGGGCAATATCCTCAGCTAAACACAAACCCCTTCGGAAAGATTGCCGAGAAGAGAATATCATTGGTACATGGATGAGACATTCTGCCGATGCAGTAGTTCTTGAGTTACATATTAATTACTTTGCTGAGAGGCAGCTATATGCTTGGCAGTATCTATATAATGGCGTAAACGAATTACTTTACCTTGCTCATCAAATGTCCATAAATGCATTTCTTCATCGCGATAGTAACCACCTGTAGAAGGAACATCTGCTTCAATTATAAATTCAGCCGCTACCTTGTTTCCATTACCCATAATAGATAGCACGCGAAAATCTTTGATACTTAGCAGTTCTCCAACAATTCTAAAAAATTCAAATGCACCATCTTTCCCTCTTCGTGCCTGCATCCAGGGAACACCTGCTTTTTGTGCGGAATTGTCAGTCCATTGTTCCCATTGAACATTATCGGCGAGGTAATCAATAATGGCAGGAATGTCTCCTTTGCCAAATGCCTGGTAAATGCTATTTACAGTCGCTATATTTCTGTTCATATAAGTGAAATAAAGTGAATAAAAATTATTTTTTCATTATTGTCTTTGTTATTAATTCAAACTTTAAAATGTGTGTCAAAAGAAGTTTGCCTACAACGAACACGGCCTGGCGATGTTGCAGTATTTGAAAATCGTCAGCTCCGTAAGCGAAGCTAAATTTATAACGAAAAGCTCATTGTTTATTCTATTGCTTGGTATTATTCGTCGGCTGAAACTAAACCCGAATAACGAAACAAAAAGTTGTCGCCTCCGCCATATTGCCAATGTGCGGTACTTTTATTTGCCATTGCAGAAACAACTCAATACATCTGTTTTAAAATAGGGTTCCTGATTTGCCCAAAACATATAATTTATCTTGAGGAAGTCTTTGGCGAAGTCATGCAATAATGGAACAATATTAGTATGTATTTTTTTTTTCTTTTCCTCATCTATCTCGCCTGTCTCACCAATGTAATTACCGTCTTGTACAGCAATACCAAGCGGAACGGTGTAATGTCCTTCATGCATTAAGGCAAGAGCATGGTTTAGTTGCCCTTTTCTTTTCACCATTAAATCCGGACCACCAAGCCCGACGCCAATTTTTTCACCATATTGATAAATACCACGGAGATAGCCTTTTTCATTTCCGGGTAACCACTCTCCTGGGATGAAATTGGCATATATCATAGTCGTTGAGGTTGGGAACGACTTTTTTAAAGCAAGCATGTTTTCTTTTAAACCGGTTATATAATCCATCTCTGAAAAACCTGAATCTTTTACTCCAATTGATGTCTCTTGAAGATTAATACCTTCTATTTTTCCGTCGAATTCCTTTCCCAACGCTTGTAGAAGCAGGGAAAATCGTTCCCTGACTTTTTTATTCCAACGTTTTGCTACCCATCCTGCTGGTTTTCCATCGTCATCGTATTGCAACACGGCACCACCGTCGTATTCGGTAGTCAATAGATAATCCGGCACTGCTTTGTATTTGGGATTGAATGTTACATCTTGTATTTGGATAAATAGTTTCTTACTATGGCTCTTGAGGTACTCATAGTCCTCTTTCAAAATTGCAAAATCATATTTTCCTTTTTCAGGTTCAAAGTCTCGCCATGAGTACATAATTTGTGCTCCTTTGAACATCGGATGTGAAAGGAAAGGGTGGTCTTTTATTGATTTCCTGTCCCTGGCAAAATAAACGAAATGCTGAATGCTGTCTTTTTTGATTGGGCAAGTAGCGTTTAGATATTTCTTATAAGCATCCATATATCTTTCACTATAGCTTTTTTCCTGTGCTTTTATTGGCGTCCATATTACGGAAAGAAAAAGTGCAGAGATAAACAGATTGTATTTTTCCAATTTTTTAAATACGAAGTTCACGGTTTTTTTTAGTATTATACACAACGGATAGGGT
>DATBFI010000171.1:0-4522 GCA_036558585.1 Chitinophagaceae bacterium | reverse complement strand
TTTTATGTTAGAGCAACAAATATCCGCCAACAGCAGCGCTATTGCAACTACCACCGAATATCCTTCAACAGGGAAATCGGTCTCGACATCTTTTTATGAGAATGATAAGGTAACCAAAACTGTTAACAATGCAGAAAATATTGAAAGCACAACAATTTATACGTATGATAATAATAACCTGCAATCCATAACAACCCAGGTTCAGGATACTTTTATGAATAATTCCTCACAGGAAATACACCAATGGCAATACAACAACAACGAACCAGTGAAAATGCTACTCATAAAGGATAATGGGGATACAACCGTTGTTGATTTTGTAAAAGATGAACAGGGAAATATAGCAGAGGAACATTGGCGAAAGAAGGGCCGCCTGACTGAAAAATATTTCTATTATTACAATGATCAGCATCGGCTCACCGATATTGTACGTTTTAATGCGAGAGCGCAAAGGTTGCTTCCAGATTTCCTGTTTGAATATGATAACAATGGCACGCTTATTCAGCTAACCCAAATACCACAAGGCTCCGATGATTACCTTGTGTGGCAATACATTTATTTGCCAAATGGACTCAAGCAAAAAGAGCTTTGCTTTAATAAACAAAAGCAACCCGTAGGTCGCATAGAGTACAGTTATCATTAATAAACTGAACTAAAGCAGGATGAGCAACAACAATAATAAAAGAAAAACAATTGCAGAACATATATTTACCGGCTCAACAACGATGGCGGGAGTAACCGTTACAATTATTGCACTATTTCGCATCATGAAAACCGGCCTTGGAACCTATGCTGATGAGATACTTTCTGCAAACACATGTATATTCCTGACTTCAGCAATTCTTTCTTATATGGCTTTACGTAAAGAGAACTACAACACGATTGAAACAATAGCAGACACCCTTTTCTTCGTGGGCATGATAGTAATGATGGTTGTGGGGGTCATCATAGTGTATACTACATATTGAGTCCATCTTTCTTTTCCAAATACAATCATAGGCATTTACCCGGGAGATCATTACACGCATAAAGAGAAAGCTTTTCACAATCTGCGCAAAATTTTCCAGGGGCTCTGAAAGAGAATGCCAGCCCTGATTCAATTATCCTTTCCTTTACAAAAAAGTTAATTAAACGTTTGTTTAATTCAAACATTTGTTTAATTTTGCGGTTTTAAATGATTGCCCTCTATGATTGATAAAAAAACACAAATAATTAATGTCGCCGTAGAACTCTTTGCGGAAAAGGGTTTCGAAGGCACTTCTATCCGTGACATTGCTACTACAGCAAACGTTAATGTGGCGATGATCAATTATTATTTTGGTTCAAAGGAAAAGCTCTTCGAGTGTATGGTGGAGCAGAAAGCTGCTTACACAAAAGATATTCTTGAAGAAATTGTAAATAATGAAAAGCTCACAGAAATTGAAAAGATTGATCAGATTATTGATAGTTATGTAACAAGGCTGTTTAGTAACCGGAAATTTCACCGCATTATTCACCACGAATTAATGATTAATGAACGTGGGGTTTTGCAGGACGCTATTGTAAATCTTCTTACTCCAAACAGCTTTGTTATCCGCAACGTGATTGATGCAGGTATTAAAAAAGGAACATTTAAAAAAGTAGATAGCCTGCTTGTTGTGGCTACAATTGTTGGTACCATCAACCAGGTATTGCTTTCAAAAAAGTTTTGCAATAAATGTCTTAATAAGGAAGCTGAATACGTCCCTTATGATGACGCAAAATTTAGAAAAAGAGTAAGTGATCATTTAAAAGATCTTATGCATTCTTATTTGTTAAAAAACTAACCAAAATTTAAGTTATGGAAGAGCAAGCTACAGTATTAGAAGAAGGGAAAACATCGAATGGTCGCCTGCCGGACGGACAGGAAAGAACTTTTATTGAGCAGAAAGCATCAAACAAAAAGCCTATGGAACAACAACCCCTGGAAATTAAAAAGAAAAAATCACCGTTGCGTTTAATTATTCTTGGAATTGTTTTAATAGCAGGCGTAATCATCGGGTACAACAAAATATCTTTTGCATTAACTCATGAAACAACTGATAATGCACAGATCGAAACGCAAATAATACCTGTATTGCCACGAGTTTCAGGCTATGTAAAATCTATTGCTGTTGGTGATTACGATTCTGTAAAGGCCGGCCAGCTTGTGGTTGAACTGGATGATGAAGAATTGCAAACACAGCTAATGCAAATGGAAGCCGATTACAAAGCAGCAGAAGCAGATATTCTTAATGCAAAGGCCTCACTTAACAATGCAGCTGTATCATTAAAAGTAAATAAAGGTGATATAAGTCTTAACGAAGTTAAACTGAAGCAAGCAGAGGAAGATTATCAACGCAACAAGAATTTGTATGCAGACCAGGCAATCACAAGAAAACAATTGGATGATAGTCGTTATGCCCTCGAAGTTGCCACGCAGCAGGTAAATAACAGCAATAATGATTACAACGCTGCTGATAGTAAGATTGCTATATCCCAATCTGCTATTCAAAAGGCAGTGGCAGCGCTGGGTGTAAAGAAAGCGGCCATCGAGCAACAGAAACTAAAAATTTCCTACACAAAAATATATGCACCGCAGGAGGGAAAACTGGGCAAAAAGAATATTACCGTTGGCCAGTATGTGCAGGCAGGTACGCCCTTGTTTTCTATTGTAAACGACAGCACCTACTGGATAGTTGCCAACTTCAAGGAAACACAAATAAAAAAATTTCATCCGGGAATGCCTGTGGATATTGAACTTGATGCTTATCCGGATATGAAAATTACGGGCAGTGTTGAAAGCTTAAGCGATGCCACGGGAGCTAAATTTTCTCTCTTACCTCCTGATAACGCAAGCGGAAATTTTGTAAAAGTAACGCAACGCGTTCCTGTAAAAATTGCGATCATCGATATCAATAAATATAAAGATATCCTAAGAGCAGGTCTTAGCGCGTATATTTCTGTATCTACAAAATAATTGATTTATGTCTGCCAGGGGCATTGCAAAATTTGTTATTGTAATAACAACCGTATCGGCAGCAGTAATGGAGTTAATTGATACTTCCATTGTAAATGTTGCTTTGAATGATATGGCCGGAAGCCTGGGTGTCAGCATAGAAGACATTAGCTGGGTAATTACTTCTTATGCCATTGCGAACGTGATCATTATTCCATTAACAGGATTTTTGGCTGAATATTTTGGAAGAAAGAATTACTACATCGCTTCCATGATCATTTTCACCTTTGCATCATACATGTGTGCGCAATCAACCGGTCTTGTTGAAATTGTTGCATGGCGGTTTGTACAAGGGGTTGGTGGCGGTGCATTACTCTCTACTTCACAGGCAATTTTATTTGATGCATTTGAACCGCAGGACAGGCCAATAGCTTCGGGTCTGTTTGGTATGGGATTAGTGCTTGGGCCTACATTGGGACCAACAGTTGGCGGCTATATTATTGAACATTTTAACTGGCCACTGATCTTTATGATCAACATTCCAATCGGTATTATTGCAACCATACTTTCCTATTCTTTTGTTGAAGCAAAACCAACTGAAGGCAAACAAAAAGATAAGATGCATATCGACTACACCGGTATTGCCTTACTGGCTGCAGGAATTGGATGTTTGCAGTTCGTATTGGAACGTGGTGAGGCCGAAGACTGGTTTAGCAGTCATGCAATACAGGTGTGTTCTGTTATTGGTGCAATAGGCCTGATCGGGTTTATCTTTTATGAACTTCGAATAAAAAATCCTGCGGTTAATTTAAGAGTATTGGGTAATCGAAATCTTGTATTTACTACCGTATTCACATTTGTTGCAGGTTTCGGATTATTTACTTCTGTTTTTGTGTATCCTGTATTAGCACAACGGGTGCTGGGATTTACCGCGTATGAAACAGGGTTATCGCTTTTAGCGCCAACACTTATTGCAGTAATTATGATGCCTGTGATAGGTAAATCGATGGCCAAAGGTGTGCCCGCCATACCATTTGTCGTAATCGGCTTTATACTCTTTGCTGCATATGCATGGCTTAGTTCAAGTGTAAGTCCTGATGTAAGTCGCCGGGATTTCTTTTTTCCACTTGCTTTGCGCGCCATAGGTATTTCTATGGTGCAGCTGCCATTGATAAACCAGGCGGTTGTGGGATTACAACCAAAGGAGTATCCTTCAGGTATTGCATTGAATAATATGATACGACAGTTAGGCGGCGCATTCGGTATTGCGATAGCCAATAATTACATTGCACATCATTATGCGCAACACAGGACTGATCTTGTGTCAAACCTTACGCAGGGTTCTTATGAATTTACAAACCGCTTAAACAGTATATCGCAAAACTTTATTGCTAAAGCGGGTGACACTGCCACAGCAGCCACAAAGGCTTATGCTGTACTCAATAATGCTGTGGACAAACAAGCTTATTACCTGTCATATTTAGATACATTCAAGCTCATCGCTATATTCTTTGTTCTCGTAATTCCGCTGGTTGCATTTCTGAGGACAAAAAAGAAAACAAATGA
>DATBFI010000170.1:0-14308 GCA_036558585.1 Chitinophagaceae bacterium | reverse complement strand
CACCTCTTTCAAAAACACGCTCAATTACAAATCTTGCATTTTTATTGTAATTAATTGTATCAAAATCAACATCCCAAAAAATGCGCCGATTAAATTTTGGTTTTATTTTTTGTTTTGAAGCCATATTTAAAATTACAAAACAAATTATCAACCATTACAACGGTTAAGCGATCGACCATTTTAACGGTTCAGCTATTAACTTACGCTCTCCTTCTCCATCATCAGGTATGCTTTTATAAATCCATCCAGTTCGCCATCCATCACCGGCTGCACATTTCCTACTTCATAATCCGTCCGGTGATCTTTGATCATCTTGTATGGATGAAACACGTAACTTCTTATCTGGCTTCCCCATTCAATTTTTTTCTTGCTTGCATTTGCGGCATTCTTTGCTTCTTCTCTTCTGCGCAACTCCTCTTCATACAAACGGCTCTTCAGCATCTTTAGTGCAAGTTCACGGTTCTCGCCCTGGGTGCGGGCCTGCTGACATTCCACAATTATTCCCGACGGAATATGTTTCAATCGAACTGCCGTTTCTACTTTGTTTACATTCTGTCCGCCTTTGCCACCACTCCTGTAAAATTCCCATTCAAGTTCTGCGGGGTTTACGTCAATTTCGATGCTTTCGTCTATTAAGGGATATACAAACACACTGGCAAAAGACGTATGCCTTCTTGCATTCGCATCAAAAGGCGATATACGCACCAGCCTGTGTACACCGCTCTCCGATTTTAAAAAGCCGTATGCAAAAGGGCCATCAAATTGAAGTGTTGCCGTTTTAATTCCGGCGCCTTCTCCCTCCTGGTAATCAAGTTCTGTGACTTTCCAGCCCTGTTTTTCTCCATACATGCGGTACATACGCAACAGCATCTCTGCCCAATCCTGGCTCTCTGTTCCGCCCGCACCGGGATTAATCTGTAGCACGGCAGGCAATTCATCTTCCGGCTGGTTCAATGTACTTTTGAACTCTGCATCTTCAAGTTCCTTTAGTGCATGTTCGTACGCTTGCTTTGTTTCCTCTTCTGCAGCGTCGCCGCTTTTCCAGAAATCAAACAGCACGGCAAAATCTTCTACAGCAGTTTCTACCTGCCTGTACAATTTTAACCAATACTCATTGATTTTGATTTCTTTCATAATGGCCGTGGCTCTTTCATTATCATTCCAGAAGCCGGGTGAAACGGAGAGCTGGCGATCTTCTTCTACTTTTTGAAAGCGGTTATCAACGTCAAAGAAACCTCCTTATCCCGGCTAACCGGGACCGTAAAACTTTTAATTGTTCCTGTGTCATAGCGGCGCAAATGTACTGTGTTAGTGTGCAACTATGAAATGTACTGTGTTAATGTGCAAATATGTTCTCACAGATTTCGCAGATTTTCACAGAAATATTTTTTTGCTTTCTTCATCTGTGTAATTCGTGAGATACGTGGAATCCAAAGGATAAACGCAAAAACACAAAACTCAGGACTCAAAACAACAACTTGTATTTTTACAACATGGAACACACAACAAAATTATCAGTGAACATTAATAAGATCGCAACTTTGAGGAACAGCCGCGGCGGCAATAATCCTGATGTATTAAAGGCCGCTATAGATATCCAGCGTTTCGGAGCGGATGGCGTAACAGTACATCCCAGACCAGATGAAAGACATATCCGGTACAAAGATGTTCGTGAAATAAAACCGATCATAAAAACAGAGTTTAATATTGAAGGCAATTGCAGGGAAAAAAAATTTGTTGACCTGGTTCTTGAAGTAAAGCCGCACCAGGTAACACTTGTCCCTGATGCATTAAATCAAATAACAAGCGATCATGGATGGAACACTATCGAAAACAAAAATTATTTACAGGATATAATCAAAGTTTTTAAAGATGCAGGTATTCGTGTTTCTATTTTTGTTGATCCTGTTATTGAAATGGTGGAGGGTGCAGCACAAACAGGTACTGACCGGATAGAACTATACACTGAAGGATATGCAAAACAATATGCAGCAGGTAGTAAAGAGCAGGCCGTAGCTCCTTATGTTTCTGCGGCAGAAAAAGCAAAAGAATTGGGTTTAGGATTAAATGCGGGTCATGACTTAGATCTGCACAACCTGAAATTTTTTAAACAAAATATTCCCTGGCTCGATGAAGTATCTATTGGCCATGCTCTCATTTCTAATGCATTGTATTTGGGATTGGAGAATGCAGTGCAGATGTATAAAAGGCAGTTAATGTAGTTAGTTACTCAATACAGAACAATGCGTTGAAGAGTGCGACCCACGAAGTTTCGGGGCAGGTGCAACCGGAGCATTATAGTAGTAATGCTGTGCGGTTCATAAATAATTATATCCTCATAAAACATTTTTCTTTCCATTTGTCACTGTCTTTTATCGTTAATCACAAGTTGAAATCAATGCGATATCTTTTTCATTAGCTTACCTGTTAAAACACTGCTTTATGAAAAAGGTATTTACATTACTCGCTCTTATATTTTTATTGAATTCGGTACATGCACAACTTACAGTACCTCCCAACGGCGGCAATAAAAAAGCCGTAGTTGGTGAACGCATTGGTATCACCGATGTAACCATTCGTTACGACCGCCCCGGCGTAAAAGGACGCGAGGGAAAAATATGGGGACAGTTAATTCAAGCCGGTTATAATGATTTGGGGTTTGGTAATACAAAGCAGGCACCCTGGCGTGCAGGCGCTAATGAAAACACAACGATTGAATTTTCAACGGATATAAAAATTGAAGGTCAAAGCTTGCCCGCAGGAAAATATGGCTTTTTTGTTGCCTATGATCCCAATGAATGCACGCTTATTTTTTCAAAGAACAGTGAGTCGTGGGGAAGCTTTTTTTATAATCCTGCAGAAGATGCGTTACGTGTAAAAGTAAAACCTGTGCAAACAGACAAAAGTGTTGAATGGCTGAAATATGAATTCACAAACCAGACAGACAGCAGCGCTGTAATTGCATTGCAATGGGAAAAATTAATGATACCTTTTAAAGTTGAAGTAGATTTAATTAATACGCAACTGGCATCATTTAGAAAAGAGTTACAAACGAACAAAGGATTTTTGTGGGAAACATGGGCACAGGCTGCAAACTGGTGCGTACAAAATAATACAAATCTTGACCAGGCTCTCCTCTGGAGTGATACAGCCACAAGTCCTAATTTCGGAGGGGACAAAAGTTTTCAATCATGGAGTACAAAAGCACAAGTACTTGACAAGCTCGGTAAAACAGCATCTGCCGATTCGATCATGCAAAAGGCAACCCCTTATGCAAGCATGTTTGAATTGCATCAGTATGGAAGACAATTGATACAACAAAAAAAATATAAAGAGGCACTTTCCATATTTAAAATGAATTATGACAAAAACCCAAACCAGTTTGTAACACTGATGGGACTTACGCGTGGTTATTCTGCAAACGGCGATTTTAAAACAGCGCTTAAATATGCCCAACAGGCACAGGCGCTTGCCCCTGATGGAGCAAACAAAACAAATGTTGCAACGATGATTGAGAAACTACAGCAGGGAAAAGATGTGAATTAAGTCAGTATGCAGTTGCAGTTACCAGTTTCAGTTGATAGTTTCCAGTTGGCAGTGGCGAGTTTTTAAATTCAACAGTACATATTCAACGCAATATTATTATTGGCCGAATAGCTTTTTACTGAAGGCTGCCTACTGAATACTCCTATTGGAAACTGTTACTTCAATACTTCATGCAACTTTTCTTTCAGTTCATCACCGCGAAGATTTTTTGCAATGATGGTGCCGTTAGGATCAATAAGATAATTCTGAGGGATTGATTCAACATGATACAATTTTGCAGCTTCGTTACCCCAGAACTGGAGATCGCTTACATGCGTCCAGCTGAGATGATCTGCTTTAATAGCATTCAGCCAATTATTTTTATCCTGGTCGAGTGAAACACTTAGAATGGTAAAATTTTTATTCTTGTATTCATTATAAGCAGCAACAACATTTGGATTTTCCATACGGCAAGGTTTGCACCAGCTTGCCCAGAAATCAAGTAAAACATATTTGCCCCGGAATTGAGCCAGTGAAATATTTTTTCCGGATGTATCCTGTTGCGTAAAATCTAATGCTGTTGTCCCCACCGCCCCGATCCTTGCCTTTTCAATCTCATGCTTTACCTCGTTGGCATACCGGTTTTGCATGGCTGATCCAGATAATATATTAAATCTTTTCTCAAGCAGTGCTGCATCCTGGTTGGGATCTATGGCGTAGCTGTAATCCAGCACAAGTGCCGACACGGGTGAGCTTTTTCTTCGGGTGATAAACCTGTCAATGCTGTTTTGATAAATGTTGTAAGCAGTGTTTAGCATGATCATCGCAGAGTCTTTTGCTTCCTGGGTTTGTGCTGACTGCGTTTGACCACGAAAATAATTTACAAAATCTCCAAGTGGTTTGATTTGATAAATGAATTGTTCATAATCTGATTGAGTACTGGAACCTGAAACAACAACATCCTCCAGGCTACTGTTTGAAGCAGATATGTTTATACGTTCATTCCCAATGAACAAAAACAATCTTGCATTGGCTGCAGGAAAAATAAGCATTCGGCCGTCAGTGTTACTTACTTTTCCTGTTAAGATAAAATTACCCTGCTTAACAGTTGTTTTTGCGATGGTGTCATTCTCATTGTTACCGGCAAAATATACAATACTATTTTCAGATAGGTTTTTTATATTACCGGTTATAATAAATCCGGTATCATTTACATTTTGTGCGGTAACAACTAACGGAAAAAATAGCATAAAGAATAAAACACGGTTCATTTTGAATGACGTTTTTGTAATACATTAATCACATCCTGTAATTTATAACCTTTTGCATGAAGCAAAACCAGGTAATGAAACAGCAGATCGGCCGCTTCATTTAAAAATAATCTTTCATTATTGTCTTTTGATTCTATCACCAGTTCGACAGCCTCCTCACCTACTTTCTGCGCTATCTTGTTAATACCATTCGTAAACAATTTGGCTACATATGATTCATCAGGCGAAGCTTTACTGCGCAGGTTAATGATATCTTCAAGATAATATAAAAAATCCTCATGATGATTTTTTTCACTCCAGCAGGTATCGGCACCGGTATGGCAAACAGGGCCCAGCGGATGGGCTTTTATAAGCAAGGTATCGTTATCACAATCTACCGTAATACTTTTCAGTTCAAGAAAATTGCCGCTCTCCTCTCCTTTCGTCCACAACCTTTTTTTGCTGCGGCTGTAAAAAGTAACCTTACCCGTAGACTCTGTTCTTTTTAATGCCTCTTTATTCATAAAACCCATCATCAAAACTTTATGCGTTGCATAATCCTGTATTATCGCGGGAACGAGACCATCATTGTATTTTTTAAAATCAACAGTCATACCAGCACGAAGTTATAATATTTAGGATGAAGCCGTAGGTTTAGAGTTTTAAACTGGTAAAGACAAAACAAAAGTTCGTTACCGGCAAACATTGCAGGTTCGTGAGTTAATTAATCAACGGAAATTAGTTTGAGGGCTCATAAAATAAAACAACTCATCACTGATATTTTGCAGCAATTATATCTTTCAATATTTTCACCGATTTATAATAATTACTATGAAAAAAATATTTTTCACCTTACTGCTGCTTCCGCATACTTTAATGCTTTTTTCACAAACACTGCAATCCCCCCAAGAATTTTTGGGTTATAAGATCGGTACACATTTTACACCTGATTATAAAATAGTGAACTACTTCAATGCTGTTGCACAGGCTAAGCCCGATATGGTAAAGGTTGAAAAATATGGCGAAACTTATGAAGGCCGTGAACTTATTCTTGCTTACATAGCATCACCTGAAAACCTGCAGAAACTTGATGTGATACGCATGAACAATTTGCGGATGGCAGGCATGGCAAAAGATAAAATGGCGCCAATAACAGAGGGCGCTCCTGCAATTGTTTGGTTAAGTTATAATGTGCACGGCAATGAAGCTTCTTCATCGGAAGCTGCGATGCTTGTGCTCTATGCACTTGTTGACCCGAACAACACACAAACAAAAGAGTGGTTAAAAAATACAGTCGTAATTATGGATCCCTGTATCAATCCCGATGGGCATGATCGTTACGTGAACTGGTACAACACAGCGGTTGGGGACAGTTTTAATGTTGATCGTGATTCAAGAGAACATGATGAGCCCTGGCCCTATGGCAGGACGAATCACTACAACTTTGATCTGAACCGCGACTGGGCATGGCAAACACAAAAAGAAACACAGGAGCGGATAAAGAAATATAATGAGTGGCTGCCACAGGTGCATGTGGATTACCATGAACAAGGTTATAATGCACCTTATTATTTTGCCCCTGCCACTGAGCCTTTTCATGAAGTGATCACACCATGGCAGCGCCAGTTTCAAACAGAGATAGGAAAGAACAATGCAAAATATTTTGATGCAAATGGCTGGCTCTATTTTACAAAAGAAACGTACGATCTTTTGTATCCTTCTTACGGGGATACTTATCCAACCTTTAACGGTGCCATCGGGATGACTTATGAGCAGGGCGGCGGCGGCACAGCGGGTCTCGCTGTAAAAACCAATGATGGCGATACGCTTACGCTGGCCAAACGCGCCATACATCATTATACAACAAGTATTTCAACGATTGAAATAACCTCAAAGAATGCAGCGAAAGTAGTAAGCGAATTCAAAAAATATTTTGATGATAACAGGAATGCTGCCGGCAGTGACACCAAAACTTATGTGCTTACATCGAAAGACGCAAACCGGTTGCAGTCCGTTGCAAATCTCTTACAGGCAAATGGCATTGAATATGGCACAACTACTGCAACAAATTTCAAAGCTTATAATTATTTTACCGGCAAAGAAGAAAATTATTCCGGTGAAACATACCAGCTGGCAATATCTGCATACCAGCCAAAGAGCCGTTTTGCAAAGGTTCTTTTCGAACCAAAAAGTTTTTTGAGTGATTCCGCAACCTATGATATCACTGCATGGGCAGTGCCATATGCGTTCGGCATCAGGGCATACGCCGTGAAAGAGAAATTAGATATAGTTCCTTATAAAAGCGCTCCTGCTGTAACTCCCGTGGAGTCGGATTATGGTATGCTTGTTCCTTATACTTCATTTAATGGCGCAAAATTTCTCTGTTACCTTTTACAGCACAAAGTAAAAGTGAGATATTCTGAAAAACCTTTCACCTATAAAGAAAAAAATTATGACAGGGGAACACTTATCATTTTAAAAGGAAGTAATAATCCCGACTGGAAAAAGATAACCAATGATGCCTGCAAACAATTTAATGTACAGGCCGATGAAGTAGAAAGCGGCTTTGTGGAGAAGGGTGCAGATTTTGGCTCTGAGTATATTCGTTTTATTAAAGCGCCCAGGGTGGCAATGCTTACTGGAGATGAGGCTTATTCTGAATCGGCGGGGGAAGTATGGTGTTTCTTTGAACAAACACTGCATTATCCTATTACGCAGGTAATTTCAAAAAGCCTTGAAGATATCGGGCTAAATAATTTTGACGTGCTCATTATTCCAAACGGAATGTACAATTCACTTGATAACAAACCTGTTGAAGAGGTGTTGCAAAATTTTGTAAAAAACGGGGGCAAAATTATTGCACTCGAAAACGGTGCTGCGGAAATTGCTTCAATGGATTGGGGTTTCAAATTAAAAGAGCAAATTGATACTGCCACAAAATCGTCTGCGGATTATTCAAGATTGAAAAAATTTGCTGACCGGGAAAGAGACGTTTTACCAAATTCTATCCCCGGTGCTATCTATAAAGTAGAGCTTGATAACACACACCCGCTTGCATATGGGTACCCCGATTTTTATTACACATTAAAACAGGATGGAAAACTCTACGATTTTTTAAAAAGCGGGTGGAATGTTGGCGTAGTAAAGCAATCAAATTATATCAGTGGTTTTGTGGGCAGTAAACTAAAACCACAGCTTAAAGATGGTTTGCTACTTGGCGTACAGGAATATGGAAAAGGAAATGTAATAATATTGGCTGATGATGTTTTATTCCGTTTGTTTTGGGAGAATGGAAAACTACTTTTCAGCAACGCAATTTTTTTGGTGGGGCAGTAATATTTTGGCGCTTAGCTCTACCATTGCGCTAAGGCTGTGAGCTATGAGTCGTGAGCCGCGAGCTAAAGGCACACATTGTATTACTCGTAGCTCATATCTCGGATTTTAATTCGATATTATTACCGATTAGTGGTAATGGAATCTTTATCTTCCAAACATCCTCTCTAAATAATCTTCTTTAAATTCAATATAAGTTGGATTGCCTGCCGGTGTTACATTGGGAGTATTGCAGGCAAATAGTTCTTCGGTCAGCATTGCCATTTCTTTTTGTGTCAATGAATGACCACCTTTAATACTTTGATGTTTTGCCAGGCAGCGAACCAATTTTTCTCTCTTGCTGAATTTAATATCGCTGCTAAAATGTTTGAATTGTTCTATCAATAATTCAATCGAATTTTTTTCATTACCCTGCAATATGTCCGCCGGTGTGCCTTGTATGACAAATGTATTGTTGCCAAAAGGTTCAACCAGGTATCCCAGCATGTTTAAATCTGGCAATAGTTCCTGTAACAACACACTGTCCGCGGCAGCCAGCTCAAGCGTTACAGGGAATAAACTCTTTTGTGCGGCCATTTTTTTCCCGTGTGCTGCCCAACTGTAACGTTCATATAAAATACGTTCATGCGCCAATTGCTGGTGCACCAGTAAAAACCCGGTACGGGTTGGAGCAATGATGTATGTGTTGTGCAGTTGAAGAAATATTGCATCGGTCGCCAGTTGCAAGTTGCCAGTTGCCGGTTGTCCGGTACCGGTTGCAAGCATTGACGGTTGAAGATTTTCTTCATGAGTACTTTGTACTTCAGTCTTTGCAGTTGTAAAAAATTCCTTCCAGTGTTTTAATTCACTTTTTTCGTTGGGTTCTATGAAATGGGCCTGGTGCTTTTGTGTGAATGTTTTAAATAAAGAAGATGAAGTAACTGAGTGTTCCTGTTCTGTGGTAAATGGTTTACTTACAGCTTCCAGCTGCTGTATCTCTGCATTCAGTGTAAAATCAAGTGAAGGTGCCACGCTGAACTGGGCCAGTGCATGTTTTACAGCCGCCTGCACAAAAGCATAAATTATTTTTTCGTCCTCAAATTTTATTTCCTGTTTTGTAGGATGCACATTGATGTCTATCTGCGAAGGGTCAAGATCTATATACAACACATACAACGGAAAACTATCTTTTGAAATCATCTCATCAAATGCGGTCATCACTGCATGGTTGAGGTAGGCACTCCGGATGAACCGGTTATTGACAAATAAATATTGCTCCCCGCGGGTTTTGCGTGCAGTATCCGGCTTGCCGGCAAAACCATAGATGTTCATGTAATCAGTTTCCTCCTTTATCGTTACAAGCTTTGATGCATACTGGCTGCCGAGTATCTGCAACACCCGCTGTTTAAGATTGCCTGCTTCCAGATAAAAAACCTGTTGCCCGTTACTCGTTAATGAAAAGAATATTCCCGGAAAGGCAAGTGCCACACGAATAAATTCATCCACAATATGGCGCAGTTCCGAAGCATTGCTTTTTAAAAAATTTCTTCTTGCAGGCACATTGAAGAAAACGTTCTTCATGCAAATATTTGTACCAACCGGGCATGCACAGGGTTCTTGTTTTTTTACTACGCTATTTTCAATTTCGATATAAGTGCCGAGGCTATTTTCTTCGCGTCGTGTTTTTAATTCTACCTGGGCAACGGCAGCAATAGAGGCCAGCGCTTCACCGCGGAAGCCCATTGTTTTTATACGAAACAGGTCATCAATTGCTTTTATTTTACTGGTTGCGTGACGCTCAAAACTCATTCTTGCATCGGTTTCACTCATGCCTTTGCCGTTATCAATTACCTGGACGAGGTTTTTGCCTGCATCCGTCACAATCAGTTGTATATGCGTAGCACCAGCATCCACAGCGTTTTCCAACAGCTCCTTTACCGCGCTTGCAGGCCTCTGAATCACTTCACCCGCAGCAATTTGGTTGGCAATATTATCGGGCAATAATTGTATGATATCCGCCACAGTTTCTCCCTTCTTTAAAGCGGTAAAAATAGAACATTGATCCGAGGTGAATGATATAAAAAATTTTTGTATCTGGCTTTGCCTGCGGGAATTGTTCGGCCATTGAAAGATTGCAACAGTGTGAATATATGAGCATCAAAATTAACTCAGCACCAAAACCGGTTGTAGATGTTACCTTGTAAAACCTGAAATAAATTTTATAGCTTGCAATACCGAAATATTTCCTTTTCACTTAATCTTTACCTATGTCTGACAACTCTTCCACTCAATGGACAATGGAACTCGAATATTTGCAAAGCTGCAATTGTGATTACGGCTGTCCATGCAATTTCAATGCGCTGCCCACTTATGGTAATTGTGAAGCATTGCTTGGTTATCATGTGCTCAAAGGGAATTTTGGTGATACCAATCTTGATGGAGTAACTTTTGCGTGGGGTTTATGGTGGCCAAAGGCTATTCACCTGGGTGATGGTATTGGCGCCTTGTATGTCGACAGCAAAGCCAGCCCTGAACAAGTAAAATCTATCGAAAAGATCATAAGCGGTAAATACGGGGGCGGTGTATTTGCTATTTTCCCAGCAACTTTTAAAACCACGCTTCCCACGAAGATTGCCAAAATAGATTTTTATTATGATCCTTATGATGGCTGGTTCACGGTGGAAGGTGCAGGTGAAGTAAGATCGCAGCATATAACAAACCCTGTAACAGGTGCACAGTGGGAAGGGGAGCTCATGGTGCCCGGTGGCATTGCTTTTAAGCATGGCACAGTTTCAAGTGTAAACTGGGATTGGAACTCAGAAGACATTTCACTGAAACATGAAAAGAAAAACGGGCATGCAAGTATAGTCAAATTCAGCAACGCAGGATGTATTGGCTGATGTTATCTCCTCAACCAAATGGGCAATAGCAATTCAATTGAATATTTACTTAAAAGAGACCGGATAATAATTATTTCAGGTCTTATTCTTATTTCTTTAATTGCCTGGCTATACATTATTTATTTATACAGGCAAATGTTCTACATGAATATGGATGCATTGTTTTTTGCAATGCCTATGACTCCTGTCTGGACAATAACCGATTTCATATTGTTATTTCTGATGTGGTTCGTGATGATGATCGCAATGATGACGCCATCTGTTGCTCCACTGATCTTAATTTTTGCTTTAGTTAACCGCAGGAGAAAAGAGCAGCAAAATCCTTTTGTATCTACAGGTTATTTATTAGGCGGCTATTTTTTTATATGGGCAGCATTTAGTTTATTAGCTACTTCCCTGCAATGGCTTCTTCAACACATTTCCCTCCTAAGCCCGGAAATGAGAATTACCAGCAGGATATTAGGAGGTTCTGTTCTAATTGCAGCGGGAATATTTCAGTTCACGTCTTTAAAAAAAACTTGTCTTAGTTATTGTCAAACACCTGTTGACTTTATTCACCGCAACTGGAAAGAAGGTAAGACGGGAGCTATGCGTATGGGTATAGAAAACGGGATCTATTGTGTGGGCTGCTGCTGGATATTAATGGTCCTGCTTTTTGTTGCGGGCATTATGAATTTGTTTTGGGTGGCACTTATTGCTCTCTTTGTTTTGATTGAAAAAGTTTCAGCCCAAACGAGATGGGTTTCACCTGTTGCCGGTGCAGCCCTGATCATGTATGGTATGACTATAATGTTGAGGTAAACCCTGAAGGGAGAAACCTGATTTGTGACACAAGAGAGCCTCATTACACAATAGCTGATAAAAAATCATATAATCATTAAAATCATTTTGAATCTCTGTTAGATGAACAAATCAGGATATAAGTTGGCTCCTTTAACAACGTTGTATTTTTCTAAATCAGTAATGCCTTCTTTTGCGAGCACCTCTTCATCAATAAACGTATTACCTGTGTATTGCAACGATGTTTTGCCAAGAATAAAATAAGCAGCATCGGCAAGTATCTCAGGTATGCGGCTCATCTTTGCCAGCGCCTCGCCGCCCAGTAAATTGCGAACGGCAGCAGTATCAATTGTAGTACGTGGCCACAGCGCATTTGATGCAATATTGTATTGTCTAAGCTCGGCAGCCCAGGCCAAAGCCATCATGCTCATGTTGTATTTACTTATTGTATATGCTGCATGTGGTGCAAGCCATTTTGAATGAAGATTCAGAGGTGGCGATAAAGTAAGAATATGCGGGTTGTGTCCTCTCTTTAAAAAAGGAATGCAATGTTTCGTAACCAGAAAAGTGCCACGTACATTAATGGCATGCATGAGATCGAAATGTTTTGTATCTGTTTGTTCAGTGTTCTTAAGCTGAATGGCTGATGCATTGTTGATGACCACATCAATGCCACCAAATTTTTGAACGGCTTGTTCAATTACGAACTTGATCTGTTCTTCAAAGCGAATATCGGTTTGCACCGCCAGTGCTTTGCCACCAACCTTTTCCATTTCACGGGCCGAAGAAAAAATAGTGCCCCCAAGTTTTGGATTCTCTTCTACGCTCTTTGCGGCAATAACAATATTCGCACCTTCTTTTGCAAGCCGTAATGCTATAGCTTTACCAATACCGCGACTGGCACCGGTTATAAGAATCGTCCTGTTTTGAAAACTCATAGTAATATTTATACGTGTAATTTAACAGCAAAACGCAAGGGCAGCAAAAGGAAATTTGTAAATCAACCAGCAAAAGTATTTTTGAGAAATTTGATCAAAAAAAATTATGTCGTGTTTGTAATTGTAAGATTTGCGATAATTATTTCCGCTCTTCTTTTTACAGATAGGCGTTTAAATGCACAGGGCTATGCGCCTGATACAGTTGTTGTGCAATCAGGCAATTTAAGACTGAAAGGTTTGTTATGGAAACCCGATGGAACTGGTTCTTTTCCGGCTATTATTTTTTGTCATGGAAGTTTAGGCGGCATCGATACCATTCATGATCCGCTGCGGGAAGCCTCTTTACTCGGTAATGTGTTTGCAAACCGGGGTTATATTTTTTTTGCACTCTTCAGAAGAGGAGCAGGCCTTTCAAAAAATGAAGGTGTGAATAGCACAGACTTAATGGATAATGCGTTTAAAGAAAAAGGACAGGAAGAACGCAATAAAGTACAACTGCAACAACTTGAAACAGATCAGTTGAAGGATATGATTTCGGGAATGAAATTTTTAAAAAGTCAACGGAATACAGATACAAACCACGTTGCAATAATTGGTCATTCTTTTGGAGGCTCGCTTGCTTTGCTGTTGGCTGAACATGAGCGAAACGTAAAAGCTGTAGTTGTTTTTTCGCCTGCAGGTTACAGCTGGAACCTTTCCCCGCCGCTGCGTGAACGGTTGTTAACTGCTATAAAAAATATAGCTATGCCTGTTATGATAATTCATGCCCAAAATGATTATTCTGTAAATCCCGGTTTTACATTGGACAGCATGATGAACCAGCTTCATAAAACACACGTGTTGAAGATATATCCAAAGTTTGGAAATTCAGCGAGTGAGGGGCATGGCTTAATCTTTCAGGGTACTAAAATATGGGAAGCAGATGTTTTTAAATTTCTTGATGAGTATATGAAATACTAATAATCTTCCTAAAAACAATGCGTATCACAAAGAACGGCTATCTTGGTATTGCCACTTCAAAAGTACCGATCCGGGATCGGTACTTTTATTTCATTGCAATTCCCTGTCATTTACCACATAAAATAATGTTCCTTTACAATTTTACCATCCTCAACTTTATATACACCTATTTCGGATAATGTGGAGCGTTCGTCCGACCTCTTATCCGTAGTGTCTATTTCAAATTTTACGGAGAACCAGTTATCGGCCACCACCGGGTCAGATGCTTTGATACTATGCACTTCAAAATCACGGGACAACCCTTGTCCTTTTTTCTTTAAGCCCTCCATACCTTTCACACGCCCAATCTCACTGGTATTCCCTTCCTCTATGCTTTCAATGTCAGGACTGTAAAGCTCCTCACGCAGCCTGCCGGCGTCGTTTGTGTTTCTCCAATTTACAAAGTGGCTGGCAATTTCGTCAATTTTCATTCTTGCTTCCTTTGTTTCCATCATATTGTGTTTTTATAGTTAATAATGGTGCAAAGTTCAAAAAATGGGGAGCGGGAAAATTGTATAAACCTGCTAATCTTTTAGCACAAAGAAAGGATTGACACCAAACATTTTGTAAAATACTTTATTGAAATGTGAAGAATCCGAAAATC
>DATBFI010000169.1:0-4979 GCA_036558585.1 Chitinophagaceae bacterium | reverse complement strand
GGATCTTTATCCCAGGAACCTGTAAAAGTTGCAAATACCTTCTTCTTTTTAAAATAGAAATAAAAAAACCCGGGAATATTTAAATTGTTTGGGAATCTTTGATAAACAATGTCACTGTTCTTATCAATCATTTTAAAAAGTTTGATCCATACTGGTATTGTTTTAATTAAATCAATCTTATCTTTTAAAGTAACTCCTCCTACATTCGGAGAAGGAATGAAATGAAACTTTTTATCTTCATAAACCGAATAGGAAACATGCCCGGGCATATCACTAAATGGACAACAAATTATTAGATGTTCAAAATACTCTGCCAGGGCATCTATTTGTCTCTTTAATATATGATTACTGGTTGCAACTCTGCCATCTTCCAACCTGTAATGAATACAATCAGAAGTTATTCCTAAACGCATGTCAATATTTTCTCTTTATCTCTTATGAAATTCTCTCCAGAGTTATTCAACATTCTTTTTGCAAGAATATTTGCCCGCCAGAATTGTAACAACAATACAGGTGATTTTATTAAAGCTAAAAAAGCACTCATTAATAACATGTTGCCGCTTTTTTTATTTTTATAGGAGACATTGGATAACATAAAACCAATAACGAGAGCATTACGATATAACTTGGGAGGGAAATATTTTTTATATAAATAAATAACACTCGGAACAGGCTTTGGAGCCAGCCACTTTTTGGGACGAAAGGCATCCCATCCTGTCATTTCACGTAAACCGCCAGTATCAACCTTTAAATGAATTCTATGTGCCGCCGGATTTGAAATGCTTCTGAAACCATTTAAGTACGCACGTAAGCCAAATTCACAGTCGCCCATGCGTTGCCCGTTAAACTGCTCATCAAACATTCCAATTTTCTCCATAACGTTTCGCTTTATCATTGCATTACCGGAATCGAATTGATCGGCCCAACGAAAAAAGCTATAATTAACCGGCACTTTCTGTCCCACTTTAGCCAGCGAAACGCCTGCTGATATATCTGCATTAAAGTAATCAATGCATTTAAGATGCTGAACAATCCAGTCTGGTTTAACTCTTGAATCATCGTCAAAAAACAAAAGGTACTCAGCTTCTGTTGCTTTCACCGCTTTATTTCTTGCTGTCCATAACAGTTTTTCTTTCTGACAAATTATTTTAAGATTTAAATTAAACTTCTTATAAAAATCATTTTGAAAATCATCAGATTGATCCACCACAATTATTTCGAAATTATTATAAGACTGGTTCTCGAGATCGTGTAAAACATCCCGCAGGTAATTGTACCGGTTTAATGTTGGTATAATAACAGCAACCAATGGTTGAGATTCGATTAATCGTGATTGAAATATTTCGAAATTTTTATACTCAACCGGAGAATCGTACAGGTTAATACGTTTAATCTTTCTGGTTACATAAAACGCCTTAATTTCCCTGAAGGGGTTTTTGAATGTTAGAAGCCGGAGAATAAAAGCAAACGCTGCCCAGAATGTTCCCCAATATTTCCGGGTAAAAATATACTCATCAATCAAAGTAATCTTTTCTGACTGATGCAAATGCTCTATTTCATCTTTGTTGGATTCGAGTAATACTCCCCGATTCCACAGGCGATAACCCACATCGGCAATTTGAGCGGTTCTTGTTTGATAACGTTTATCAATATATTCTTTTGAACAGTCTTGCCCGGTTATATAACAGGAAGCAAAAGAGCCTTTAATTCGGGGAACTAAATTGAATTGCCACGCGGGTTGAGTATAGCGTATAAAATTAAATAACACGATTGTAATTACTGAATTATGTATAATATTCTTCTTTTAATACAAGAGATAACTTTATTATTGTTAAGGATTACCCTGTATTAATTGATAGTATACTTTTTCAAATTTGTTTATTTGTTCATTTAAGTCAAATTTCTCTACAACCGTTTTTCTCGCTGTTTTACCCAGTCTTTTCCTGAGTTGGCAATTCACAAGCAATTCGGCTAAACGTTCAGCCAGCGAAATATGGTCATATACATTTGAAAGAAGTCCGTTCTCTCCGTGAATAATTGCTTCTTCCATTCCTCCGCACCTGGTTGATACTACAGGCAATTCCATGCTCATCGCTTCCAAAACAACATTTGCTATTCCTTCAGTTACACTTGGAAGAAAAAAAATGGATGCCTCATTATATAATTCAATTATTTCTTCTCTATTTTTATTTCCCACCAGTATTACATAATCGTGCAAATTCATTTGATGCACATGGAATAATATTTCTTCACACTGAGGGCCGCTGCCTGCAATAACCCACTTAAAATTTTTATTATATTCATTTAATTTTTTTATAGCTAATAACCCGATAAAATATCCTTTTTGAAAAATGAACCTGCCTACACTGAGAATAGTGAGTATCGGTTCCTCTCTATATGATTTTTTCCTTTGGAATAGTTGCGTATCAATAGCAGGATTATTTACAAAAAGCTTTTCGGTTTGACGGCAGTAAGATAAAACTGTACTTTTTAAAGCAGACGAAACACAGTGAATCGCATCTACTTTCTCAAATAATTTTTTAAGATTTTCCTGCCGTTCTGTATTCAAAAGCAGGTTGACATTTTCTCCTGTTCCCCTGCAGCTTACTACTTTTCCTCCTTTTAGCTTATCAATATGATTAAGAAAAGCAAGAGCGACGCCTGAAAACTCAAAATGAATTATCTCCGGAGAAAAACTGTTGATATAATCAATTCTGAAATTTCTAAAGATGTTTTGGTGAAATTTTCCATTATCTCTTAAAGATTGCACAATGGAACGGTTATGCAACAGTAAAAAAGGTATGACCTTTTTTTTATCAAAAGACAACACCTTCAAATTAGATACATCTTTGAATAATCTTCCAAGCAATTGCTCATTTATTTTGTTGCAAAAAACAAAAACACAATGTCCTCTTAAACAAAGCTGTTTTACCTTATTCGAGATAAAGGTTTCACTAAGAGATGGAAAGGCTTCTATGATGATTGCTATTCTCAGCTTTATATTTATTTATGTGTGTTGTTTTCCAGTTTACCAAGGCATAGAGTGCCCAGATAAACCATCCCCAATTGTATTTGCCCTCCATATGTTCCTTTAGAAGTTGCGCCAGTTTTTTCTTGCGAAACAGCATTGCTAAATCGGAAGGCATCTCCATGATCTTTTCAATAATATCATCCTTAATCTCGTTTCTTATCCATGTATCCAGCGGAATGGTAAATCCTTTTTTGGGTTGAAAAACAAGTGAGGTATCAGTTTTAGCAGCTAAAGAATTTTTAAGTATAAGTTTACCATGTTTTTCCTTTATGCAATCTCTATAGGTACAGGATAGGCTATAATCAAGCATGCTGTTGCAAAGAAAAGGAACCCTTACCTCAAGGCTATAGTGCATACTTGCCCTGTCAACTTTCAACAATATTCTCTGCAAATGAATATCGATTTCCATTTTTCTAACAATATTCATCAATCTCATTGTATCTGTATCTTCATCATACAAACGCTTACTCTCGAGAAAGAAAAAAGGATAAACTGGTTCAACCCTGCAAATTTCAGGAACCCAATGTTTGGCACCAGTAATCCATAAAGAAGAAAAATAATATTCAGGAAAATTTTTGTAGCCCCAATGTCTTGAGACATCTGTTGAAGAAGGTCTCTTAATTTTTTCGGCTACCAATTTCAATCGCCGCGTTGCCAGGTTGCTCCGGTACAAGGAGATTGCATTCAGCGCTTTTATATTTCTTGGATAACCCCAGAAGATTTCATCTCCTCCATCACCGCTTAAAGCCACGGTAATCCTTTGCTTTGCAAATTCTGATAAAAGCAATGTTGGCAAAGAAGAATAATCGGCAAAGGGTTCTGTGAAAGCTGCTGTATTATCTTTTATCAATGTTAATAAATCTGACGGGGTAATATACCTGCAATGATGATCTGTATGAAAAATATTCGCGAAAGCAGCGGCCTGTTTTGCCTCATTCATGGAATCGTCATTCACACCAATTGTAAATGATTGAAAATTTTCATGATGATTCGCGAAGTAAGTAACAAGATTACTATCAATTCCGCCTGACATGAATGTACCAACCGGAACATCACTTATCAATTGTTGTGTTACTGATTTTTGCAAAACTTCATCCAGGTTTTGTTTAATGGAATCAGTACAAATCGGGTAAGCATAGTAATTACGAGTTGTAAGTTTTTCATTCTCCGCAACAAGATAATAACCATGAGGTATCAAATAGGTGTTATTAATTGCCCCGCTATTCTCCGGCATGTATCCCAAAGAAAGATAAGATGCAACTGTCTTTTCGTTGAGACACTCATCTTTAAAAAAAGAATGGTTAATGATATGATCATATTGCGAGCTGTATACGATCCCTTTAGTGCCTGTACCAACATACAAAGGTTTTATACCCACACGATCTCTCGCAAGAACAAGCCTGTTTTTTTGGATGTCAAAAAAAGCAAAAGCAAACATTCCATCTGCTAATGATAAGGTGTTCTCAATGCCAAG
Source organism: Chitinophagaceae bacterium (assembly GCA_036558585.1). Classification (GTDB taxonomy): domain Bacteria; phylum Bacteroidota; class Bacteroidia; order Chitinophagales; family Chitinophagaceae; genus DATBFI01. Next base: position 474 of record DATBFI010000169.1, on the reverse strand, counting down.
ATGAATCAAGGCATATAATAATACTTCTGTATCAGCAGTTGAATTAAAACACGAACGGTAAGGCTTTAATTTCTGAATCAATTCATTTGTATTGTATATTTCGCCGTTGAAACTGATGCAATAATTTTTGCAGTCTGATAACATGGGCTGATCGCCATGTTCACTTAAATCTCTTACAGCAAGTCTCGCAAAGGCAGTGATATAATTTTTCTCATTGTGCCAGATCTTTTTTCTGTCAGGTCCCCGCCTTCTCATCGTGCTTAAACACCATGAAAAATAGTTCTCCTGAAGATCACCACGCTTATACAGATACATGCCTGCTATCCCGCACATCAGTAAGTAATACGATTAATTTTTAAAGATGTTATTTGAGTCAAAGTGATCTTATACTCCCTGCAACACAATTCCATCGTTCGTCGCAATGATGATGTATTTGTTGCAGTACAAGTGAGTGACACAACGAAAGATAAATAG
>DATBFI010000168.1:0-8744 GCA_036558585.1 Chitinophagaceae bacterium | reverse complement strand
TTACACGAATACCGGCAATTATAGCTGCCGGTTTTTTATTTTTTTACTCCGCCAAATCAATTATTCTTACAAGGCATAAAAATTTATTGTAAACGATCCAATTAAAGATCAGTAAACACTTCAGCAAAATCAATAGTTGCAGTACAACCGGTAAAAGCGAACGTGTACGCTAAATTTCCACCTTTCTGCTGGAGTTTATAGGCGTCATTTTGAAATAAATAAATTTCTACTTCTTCAGCTTCAGGAGAAATGAGCAAATAATATTTTATTTTTTGCTGTTGATACAATTCAAATTTTGTATAGCGATCTTTAAATTCTGTTGCAGGAGATGTGATCTCAGCAACCAACTCAGGAGGAAAGTCAAGGTATTTTTTTTTGATTTCTTTACATACAACAAGTAAATCAGGACCTACAACGGTCTCTTCATTTATTTTATAATCGATGGGTTGATAAGATCTGCAAGCTTTGCATTTTTTCAAGGCGAACCGTAACTCAGCACCTAAATTGTTTGCAATCGCCTGATGTTTTGGAATTGGCAGCGGGCTCATCGCGTAAGGAATTCCCTCAATCAGCTCCCAATTTCCTTCCCAATTGCAATAATCATCATAAGTGTAACGTGGTAATATTTTAAAAGCAGATGACATAATGCAATATTAATAACAGCGGGCAACAAAATTATTTTATCAAACGAATACTGAAAGGATATTTGTACAATTTGCCTTCGCTTGCTCTTATTGTTGCAATGATCACTAATACCAGTGAAATGATACCAACTATCCATGCAATGAAAATACCAATAATCGTAATAAAAAGAATGATGATAATGATCGCGACGGTAATCTGGAAATTCAATGATTCCCGCGCATGCCATTCCACGAATTTTGATTCATTCTTTTTTACCAGGTAAATAATCAAAGGTGCGAGTATGGGAGCAACAAGCGTTAAAATATGAGAGAGCACGGCCATCGTTTTCTCATCACTTGTTGGTACATAATCGGGTTGCATTTCGGTTCCAAGAAAAGAGTTCTCAGGCATACAAAGTTAATTTTAGTGAAGATAAACAAAGCAGTACAATTCTGCAAGCATTATACATAAGCTTTTTCTTTACCCGCAATTACAGAATTATACATAAGCTTAAAGAACCGATGCAGCATATTCATATCTTTTACATCATCCACAACTAATAAAAAGTTTTTAGCCACCTGTTTCAGTCTTGCTTTATTAGTGCCGGTCTGCAGATATTGAAGAATATTTTTAAAAACATCCGATTCAAAATAGGGCGAGTCATTTTTGTTGATGAAATAACAACGGAGCATTTCATCTTTCAAAACAAGTTTCTCAAATCCAAGATCCACTGCAAGCCACCTGCAACGAACAGTAGTAAAAAGATCCGCCACAGATTTTGGCATAGGCCCGAAGCGATCGATCATTTCTCTATGAAAGGCCTGGAGGTCGTGCTCGGTTTCACAATTATCCAATCGTGTCTAGAGAGACAAACGTTCTGTAATGCTTTCAACATAATCATCAGGGATAAGGATTTCAAGATCAGTATCGATGGTGCAATCACTCACAAAATCATCCTGCCGGCTTATTTCTTCCTTAAACAGGTCTTTAAATGACGTTCGCTTCAATTCACGGATTGCCTCATCAAGGATTTTCTGGTACATTTCAAAACCTATTTCTGCCATAAAGCCACTTTGCTCGCCTCCCAGCATATTGCCCGCCCCGCGAATATCAAGATCACGCATTGCAATCTGGAAGCCGCTTCCCAAGTCACTGAATTGTTCCAGTGTTTGTAACCGCTTTCTTGAATCGGAAGGCAGTGTACCAAGCGGCGGCGCCAGTAAATAACAAAATGCCTTTTTGTTGCTGCGACCTACACGTCCGCGTAACTGGTGAAGGTCACTTAAACCAAACTGGTGAGCATTGTTTACGATGATCGTGTTTACATTTGGAATATCCACACCACTCTCAACAATATTAGTGCACACGAGCACATCATATTTCCGATCGATAAAATCAAGAATTCTTTCTTCAAGCTCGTGTCCTTCTAACTGGCCATGAGCATAACCGATGCTCAGGTCAGGACATAAATTTTGTATCAGTGCAGCCATTTCGGCCAAGCCCTGAACACGGTTATGAATAAAGAAAACCTGTCCGCCTCTTTCAGCTTCAAAATAAATTGCATCCCGGATGAAATCATCATTAAATACACCTACCTCTGTTTGTATAGGTTGGCGATTTGGAGGAGGCGTATTGATGATACTTAAATCACGTGCGCCCATCAAACTAAATTGAAGTGTACGCGGAATAGGTGTGGCTGTTAATGTAAGGCAATCAACATTTGTTTTTAGTGTTTTTAATTTCTCTTTATGTGCCACACCAAATTTTTGTTCTTCGTCAACTATCATTATACCGAGCTCCCTGAACTTGACTTCCTTACCTAATAAACCATGCGTGCCTATAATAATATCTATTTTACCCTCTTCTAACTTTCTAAGTGTTTCTTTTTTCTCTTTTGATGATTTAAACCGGTTAATATAATCTATTGTAACAGGAAAATCTTTCAACCTGTCTGTAAATGTTTTATAGTGCTGGAACGCAAGAATAGTAGTGGGAACAAGTATGGCAGCCTGCTTTCCGTCAACACAGGTTTTAAAAGCAGCACGAATGGCTACTTCCGTTTTACCAAAACCTACATCACCACATATCAGCCTGTCCATGGGAGCGGGATTTTCCATATCTCTTTTTACATCGGCAGTGGCTTTGCTTTGATCTGGTGTATCCTCATAAATAAAAGAAGCTTCGAGCTCTGTTTGTAAATAAGTGTCTTTTGAATGAGCAAAGCCATGTTGTGCTTTTCTCTGAGCATATAATTTTATTAAATCGAAGGCCAGTTCCTTTACCCTGGTCTTTGTTTTCTCTTTCAGCTTATTCCACACATCGCTGCCCAGCTTATTTATTTTTGGAACGGTTCCCTCCTTGCCCGTGTATTTTGAAATTTTATGAAGCGAATTAATATTGACGTAAAGGATATCGTTGTCTTTATAAATTATTCGTACGGCTTCCTGAAGTTTTCCATTGACTTCAATTTTTTGAAGACCGCTGTATGTGCCTACTCCATGGTCAATATGGGTAACAAAATCTCCGGGTTGAAGTTCACGAAGGGTTTTAAGTGTTAGAGCCTTATTCTTATTGTATGCCTGCTTTACGCGATACTTGTGATAACGCTGAAATATCTGGTGATCTGTATAACATAACACTTTCAGATCTTCATCTATAAATCCTTCATGAATAGAGGCCGCAACAGGTGTGAATTGGATTTCTGTATTAAGGTCAGCAAAAATGCTGTTTAATCTCTCCAACTGCTTTGCCTGCTCTGCAAAAATGTATATGCCGTAACCTGTACCTTCATGTTTCTTCAGATCTTTAATAAGCAGATCAAATTGGCGGTTAAATGCAGGCTGCATTTTTGTATTGAACTCAATTTCAAAATTTGAAAGTTGCGAGCTATATCCGAATTCCACTATATGCCGGGATTGAACTTGTGTTTCAATAACATCAGCAGTTAGAAAATCATCACGATTCACTTCGCGAACTATTTTTGTTTCATCCTCATCTTCTATTCCTTGCATATTATACCCATCTTTCAGGCTGGTTAAAAACCTCTCCAAATCTTCTTCCTGTTCAGTTATCTTTTCCTTTATTACGTCCCAATCTTTTAACCAGACAATTGTATTCCCGGGCAAAAAATCAAGCAGTGAAATTTTCTCACTATTTTCAAATTGCGTTTCTACATTTGGAATAATGCTTACCTGTAGTAATTTCCTTTCACTTAATTGCGTTTCAGGATCAAATATGCGAATGCTGTCCACATCATTGCCAAACAATTCAATCCGGTATGGTTTGTCGTTACCAAAAGAATAAATATCGAGGATGCCGCCTCGTAATGCAAATTGCCCCGGTTCGTATACAAAGTCGGTACGCACAAAGCCATACATCACAAATAACTCCATTAAACTGTCAGGATTAATAGTATCGTTTGTTTTAATATTGATAATATTTCCCGCAAGTATTTTCGGTAACACTACTTTTTCAAATAAGGCTTCAGGATAAGTAATGATAATTTTCTTATTGCCACCCGCTGATAATTTTGTCAACGCTTCAGTTCTCAGCATAACATGCGAGGAGTTCAGCAGCTTAAAATTTTTCCTGTTTTTAAATGAAGAAGGGAAATAAAACAAGTCTAATGCGTTTGTCAGGTTTTCTATTGTATTGTGAAAATAGGCCGCTTCCTCGGCATCGTTAAGCACAATCAGGTGGTTTAGCTCTTTGCAGTTTGGATGCATAAACACACTGCTTACCACAAATTCTGCACTGCTGCCCTGTAGATTTTTGAGAAAAATTTTTTCAGTGTCAGCTCTGAAAGGAATGTCCGGGACAAAAGAAAGCCTGTCCGTCAGTTGAAAAAGACGGGGGGAATTTTGATACTTCTCCAGTAACTCGCTTAAATTCATAAACCGGGTTGCAAAGATAAATTAAAGCAATGAGCTATGAACTTTAAGCTGAGAAGCAAATTTTTTTAAGGTCAATTTGTAAAAGATTTAGGCATTGAATCTCAATAAATTAAGGATCTTACTCGAATTACACAAATTTATATATTTGCGTTTCTTCAAATTTTATCTAAAATTATCCTCAATTAAAATCATTTTTTCATTTTTTTCATCATCAACACATATTTTTGCACCGTTTTTCGAAGAAAAGCTTCTAATTCTAGTCTTTTCCTTTTCTAAATAATTAAATACTTCTTTATGTCATTACGTTTTCAGGCTATTAACAATCTTACAAACGAGCCTTTGGATGTAAAGGTGGAAGGCTCAACGAAAATCACCGCCATCTTTGGTGAAAATGTTTTCACACTTAAAACTGCCAGGGAATATTTAAGTGATGAGGCATACAAAAGTCTTGTTGCAAGTATAAAGGGCAGCAAAAAAATTGACAGGGCTGTAGCTAATCAGATCGCAAATGGAATACGCGCATGGGCAGAAAGTAAGGGTGTTACGCACTTTACACACTGGTTTCAGCCACTTACAGGTACAACTGCTGAAAAACACGACTCATTCTTTACAATTAAAAGTGATGGTACCACGCTCGAGGAATTTGACGGGGCCGCTTTAATTCAGCAGGAGCCAGACGCATCTTCTTTTCCAAGCGGTGGTTTAAGAGCAACCTTTGAAGCGCGTGGTTATACGGCCTGGGATCCTTCCTCCCCTGCCTTTGTTATGGAAATAGGACAAGGAAAAACACTTTGCATACCTACCATTTTTGTTTCTTATACAGGCGAATCTCTTGACTATAAGGCTCCGTTGTTGAAAGCTCTCGAGACACTAAACAAGGCTGCGGTGGATGTTTGTAATTATTTTGATAAGAATGTTACAAAGGTTACAGCTACTCTTGGATGGGAGCAGGAATATTTTGTAATTGATGAAGGACTGGCAAATGCCCGTCCCGACCTGGTTCAAAGCGGCCGTACAGTATTTGGTGCGTCCCCTGCCAAAGGCCAGCAATTAGAAGACCATTATTTTGGTTCTATACCGGAGAGAGTTTATGCTTTCATGCGTGATTATGAAGAAGAATGTTATAAACTCGCCATTCCGCTTCGTACACGTCATAATGAAGTTGCCCCGTCACAGTTCGAGGTTGCTCCCATTTTTGAAGAAGTTAATCTCGCGGTAGACCATAATATACTTATGATGGATGTCATGGACCGCGTGGCACGCCGTCATAAACTTAAAGTATTGCTGCATGAAAAACCATTTGCAGGAATTAACGGAAGTGGTAAGCACAATAACTGGAGCATGGCAACTGATACAGGTGTAAATCTCCTGGCACCGGGAAAAACACCAAAAACAAATTTAATGTTCCTTACCTTTTTTGTAAACACGATAAAAGCAGTGCATGATTACGCTGATGTTTTGAGAGCATCCATTGCCTCTGCGGGTAATGATCACCGCCTTGGCGCAAATGAAGCACCGCCAGCAATTATATCTGTGTTTATAGGTGAATACCTTAGCAAAGTGCTGAATGATATTGAGACAAGAGTTGGTGAAAAATTTGATGAACAGGATGAGGCCATTCTCAAACTTGACCTTCATCGCAGTATTCCTGAATTGCTGCTCGATAATACCGACAGAAACCGTACCTCACCTTTTGCATTCACGGGCAACAAATTCGAGTTTCGTGCAGTAGGGTCTTCTGCAAACTGTGCAAATGCAATGCTTGTACTTGCTACTATTGTTGCTGAAACTTTGAAAACATTTAAAAAAGACGTAGATGAATTAATGGAAAAGGGCGAGAAAAAAGAAATCAGCATAATGCATGTTATTCAGAAATATATTGGTAGCAGTAAAAAAGTATTATTCGAGGGAGATAATTACAGCGAAGAGTGGCATCACGATGCAGAGCGAAGGGGTTTACCTAATGTACGGGTAACGCCGCTTGCACTTGACGCAATGGTTACCGAAAAAGCAAAGCATTTGTTTGAAAGCAACAACGTATATACGCATGAAGAGCTGGAAGCACGTCACGAAATTGAATTAGAAAAATATATAAAGAAGGTACAAATTGAGGCTCGTATAATGGGTGACCTTGCTATCAATCATATTTTGCCTGCTGCAATTGAATATCAGAATAAGCTTATAACAAACGTGAAAGGTTTAAAAGAAGCGGGATTAACAGATAAAAGTTATTGCGTACAGCAAAAGATATTAAACGAAATTTCAGATCATATACAAACAGTTTATAGCAAAGTTGATGAAATGGTTGAGGCACGCAAAGTGGCAAACAATATTGACAACACGCGTACAAAGGCTATTGCCTATTGCAGCCAGGTTAAGGAAAAATTCTTTGATGAGATCCGTTATCACGTAGATAAGCTCGAACATCTTATAAGCGATGAAGAATGGACTTTACCAAAGTATCGCGAAATGCTGTTCCTGAGATAAGAATGATAAATAAGATATAGAACCCTGTCATTTCCTGGCAGGGTTTTTTGTTGATAAAACCGTGCGGCTTTTTGAATGCAGATACAGAAAATACCAGCTGGGAGCAGTAGTTTAAAATCATTTCTTTTCCGTGGTGTCGCTGCTTATCGTGTGGGTTGAATCATTGCTAACCCCGGTTGAATCACCCGCCATGTTTTGAGTATGCTCGTTTAGAACTTCTGTGCTTCCTGTAACTCTAACGGCAGCATTTTCATTTATACCCGGTTTAAAATCACCCTGCCAAAGCTTCATCAGCATTACAAAACAAAATATGGCTACAAAAGAGAGGAAGACATTAAGTGTATATTTCCTCGGGCTGCCTTCATCAAAATGTTGTCTGCTCATAGATGTATTTTTAGAGTGTGCTAAAATAAAAACTAATTGTTGCAAACAGAAAATGAAATCTGCATGTTTTTAATTGCATCATTCACAAACAGCATACTGCATCATTTGCAAAATAAGATCGGGGTCAGGGCAATTAAGTAAATATTTTCTTTGCTCACTGTATTTGCACACACCCGGATAATCACCCTTTTTAAATTCCATATCTGCAATGACCTGGAGATGCAGGTGTGGCGGCCATTGTCCGTTCTCGTGTGACTCCCCAAAATGTGCAAATTCCTGGCCATGATTTATATACTGTCCTTCATTAAGTGTACCAATATCTTTTAATGAAACATGACCATATAGTGTATAAAAAGCAATGCCATCCAACTGGTGCAACAGAACAATCGTAGCACCATAGTCCGCAAAGCTGTTATTAAAAGCAAAACTGTGCACCATCCCACCCATCGGCGCAAAAACAGGTGTTCCGGCCTCACCCCAGATATCTATGCCAAGATGCAATCGTCGCGGTTCTCCTCCATCAGTGCTGTTAAAAGCAGCACTACGGCTATAAATAGTGCGAAGTTCATTATACCCACCGATGCCATATTTTGCATTAACTTGTTTCAATTGATCACTGATGTATGATGAAAATTTTTTTGTATCATCGAATATTGCTTCGGTAAGCGTTTTGTTTTGCAATGTAAAGTCAAGATGCATTAATTTATCCTTGTTTGCATCAAACGATACAACCGGATGAAAGGTTGACTGGTATTTTCGCAGTAAGTTTTCAAGCATTTACTTCAGTTTCTTTTGCAGTGGCATATTTCTTTTTAAATATCCAATATACGGGAATACCTGTGGCAATTAAAACCAATCCAAAAACAGAGTTAATTATCTGGGTCTTTCCTGAAAGATAATTACTTACTTCATTATACATGGTGATAACAAAATAAAATCCGGAGAAAGCAATGAAGACAATTGGCACATAGGGATAACCCCATACTTTATAAGGACGGTTAACATTTTTCATTTTTTTGCGCAGAATGAATATGCCAATGCCAAGGAATCCATAAAAGATCCATTGTGTAAAAATAAACATATCAAAAAGTGTATCGAAAGAACCTGTCATTACAAGCACAGTGCTCCAGATAAATTGAAGCCACAAAGCATTTGCAGGTGTATTAAATTTTGACACTTTGCCAAACAGGGGAAAGAAATTTTTTTCTTCGCTCATGGCAAAGGTTACTCGTGCACAAGGCAGTATATTTCCGTTTAAACCGCCAAAAGTTGATACCATTACAAGTATTGCAACAAAACCACCCCCGGCAATTCCAAATGCCTTACCAAATGCGTCCGATGCCACAAGTGGCGCAT